>QIKS01000023.1 GCA_003233025.1 Hellea balneolensis
TATTTTTCAATTGAACGGCGAATGCGCGTGCCGACAAGGGCCGCCTGTTTGCGCTTCTCCACATCTGGCCACAAATCATCCATCTTTTTGGGAAAGGAATTTTGGGCTGCGAACAAAAACGCCACATAAAGGGCAATGAAAGCAAAGCTGGACATAACTTTTTGTACGGACCCGGCAAGCACGGCCAACAAGGCTTCCAGCCGCCCGCTCAGGCCAAAGCGCTGTTTTAAGCCCTCCCAACTGCCATTGCCAAATCTTTCAAAGATCGGGTTGAGAATTTCCCCCAACCTGTTTTGGTATTTGGGCGCTTCCTTGGCGATGTCAAACGCCGTGTCGACAATAATAATACCAAGACCGGCAAGGGCGATCAAAACAATAAAAATCGCCAAGCCCAAACTGGCCAAATAGGGCAAGAACGATAATTTTTTATCCAGCCAGCGGGCAAACCCGTCAATGATCAACCAGAAAAAAATCGCCAAAGCAAAGGGCGCTAAAATATCGCGCAACCAATATAAAACCCACGCAGCCACCACAAATGCCATAAACAAAACACTGGCCCTAATTGATCTATCCATCATTTCCTCTTAATCTTTCTGTTTATCATCCATCAGGTTTTCCAACCGGTTTGACAAATCATCGGCTTCATTTGCCTCCAGGATGATCGCCGGATTATCCGGACGACCAGACGCAGGCGCAGACATAGGTTCAGCGACAAGCCCGCCCACAACCGGACGGCGGCGCTTGTTGTTTTCAAAACGCGGATGGATCAATTTTCCTGTCTCTCCGTAGGAAATGATAAGCCTGCGCCAATCCGCAGGCGTATAATTAAACGCCGGGCCGTCCGGGTCGAGATCAGACCAATTTACTTCCAGCGGCGCACTATCAGCGCGCAATTGCCACGCTTTAGCGTCAACTGTATTGCCCAGCAAACCTTCCGCCGCTGCCGCCAGGCTGCACAGCCGGGCAGAGGGTTCTTCTTCGCGCAACACCCCGCCTAAAGCTTGCAGCGCAATCAGGCCGTCACTATCTTGCAAGGCCTGTTCAGCGCCTAAAATACAGCTTTCGCGGTGTTTGGGGTTTGTGCGGATCAACCCTTTTATTTTTTTGGCCCGCAGGGGGGCGGGTTCTTTGATATAAAGATCACGGTAAGCCAACGCCAATGCCGGATGCGGGTTACGCGCCCAGGATTTTTCCAAAATCGCCGCCGCTTTTTTCCCTTGCCCGTCTTGTTCCAACAGCCGGGCCGCCAAAGCACAAGCGGGCGCAAAACTTAGGTCATAATCATGGGCGCGGATTGCAGCTTCCAATGCCAGCTCTTGCTGCTCGGCCGCGTCACTGGCATCTAACATGGCCGCCTGCGCGGCATAAAGAACGGCCCGGCGGCGGCGGCTAACCGCTTTGTCAACATGTTTGCGTTTTTGCCCCAGCTCCAATGTTTCCAGCGCCCCTTGCCAATCATGGATAGCAATTTGCGCGCCGAACAAAGGCCCGAACGCCCATTTCGGTGCCCCATTGCCCTGATAGGCGGAGCGGGTCATTTCAATGACGCGGCCAAAATCACCCTGGGTCTCGGCAATCCGCGCTAAACCGCGCAAGCCCGCCCCTTGGGTTTTTTCGTCGTCCAAAAGCACGGTAAAATATTTTGACGCTTCGTCCATCTTCATGGCCGCTTCAGCCGCTTTGGCGCTGACCAGCGCGCTTAAGGCCGGGCGGCCTAATAATTCACGCACACGGCGGGCTTGTTTGCGCGCCCGTTCGCCGTCGCCTGCTTCGGACAATATCAGCGCATCTTCAAGCGCGCCCAGCCCGCCTGCATTGCGCATTCTGCCATAGCCTTTTTTCATCCGTCGTGGCAGGCGCCAAACCCAGACGGCCAAAGACCACAATATGATCAAACCAACAACCAGGCCGCACATCAACAAGATGGCGATTTGCAATGTGGTCTCGTAGGTTTTACCCAAAACCGCCAAGGTTACCATTTGTGTACCGCCCACATAAAGCAACAAAGCAGCGAGAGCCAGAATGATGAGCAATGGGGGGACAAGGTAACGGGCCATAATTTATTCCTTACTTGCTTTAACGGTTTTTTTAGCGCGCCGGGTCCAGTCCTCGGCTTGCGCCCGAACGGGTGGGTTCAGCGCTGCGATAAGCTCAAGAGCGCCGGTGATATCTCCGTCTATCGCGGCTTGGTGCGCTGCGTTTACAGCCCCCACTGGGTCCACGAAATTATCGTCGCGCACTTTGATATATCGCGACAGGGCTTTGTGCAGCCAGCCCGGTTCTTGCGCGGCGCGTTTTTCCTGGGCGGCAATCGCTGCCAATAAAGCAGTGCGTGGAAAATCATCTATCAGATTTTGCAACTGCGGATCCTTGTTTGTTGCCGGGCTGGCTGTCTCCAGCTTTATCGGCGCAGCTTGCGCGGCTGGCTCCTGGGTGCGGCGCTCAAGAACGGTGATTTGTTTTAGGAGACCGTTTTGATTTTCTATGAGCTTATCAAGCTGCTCTTGATTATTGTTTTGCGGCTGCGCGTTCAGAAGGCTTTGAACTTCGCTCTCCCGTTGGCGAGCCGCCGTTTCCAGCCTGGTTATTTGATCTTTAAGAGCGGCTATTTCCTGAACATTTTTATCGGCATTGCGATACATCTTTTGCCCGCCCACAATCAAAATGCACAATAACAAAACCGCCAATATAAACAAGATAGCTAAAGCTCTCTTATAGCTCTTGGGGCGGCGTAATTCCTGGCTTTCCTCGTTCACTTCCATAAAAAGCAGTTTACGCACAGTCCCCCAAGCCTGCAAGCCTCTAATAATTTGTATGGAATTTACACCCCATACCCCTTATATAAAAGGGTAATGACGAACAACAACAAGGATAAAACTATGGCAAAGCGCGTTTTTCCAACCGGAACACTGATGCAGGGCAAAAAAGGCCTGATTATGGGTGTGGCCAATAAGAACTCCATTGCGTGGGCAATCGCCGAACAATTGGCGGCGCAAGGGGCAGAGTTGGCCTTTACTTACCAAGGCGAAGCGTTGGAGCGGCGCGTCCGGCCTTTGGCTGAAAGCTTGGGGGCAGATATTATTGTCCCTTGTGACGTCACCGATGACGCCAGTATGGATGCCTGTTTTGACGCCATAAAAGACACATGGGGCGAGATGGATTTTCTTGTCCACTCCATTGCATTTGCCGGGCGTGAGCAATTGGCCGGCTCCTTTATCGACCAAACCACCCGCGAGGGCTTTGCCACAGCCATGGACATTTCCGCCTATAGTTTTGTTGACAGCGCCCGGCGGGCCAGCGCCTTGATGGACGCGGGCGGGGCGATGATTACCATGACCTATCTCGGTTCTGAGCGCGTCATCCCCAATTACAATGTTATGGGCGTGGCCAAGGCGGCCCTTGAGGCCTGTACCCGCTATCTGGCTGCTGATTTGGGGCCGCGGGGCATCCGGGTAAATGCCATATCAGCCGGGCCGCTCAAAACTTTGGCGGCGGCCGGTATTGGTTCGGGGCGACATATGTTTCGCTTTAACAAAGCCGCAGCCGCTCTGCGCGAAAACACCGAGCTGGAAGGTGTGGCAGGGGCGGCGCTTTATTTGCTGTCCTCATTGGGCACATCGTGTACGGGCGAAACCCACCACGTGGACGGCGGTTTCCATGCCATCGGTATGCCCCAGGAAGAAGCGCTAAAACAAAGCCTGGGCATTGATTAAGTTTTAAATTTTACAATTATCAATCAGCCGCACACCGGCCAAATGGGCCGCGAGCAAGAGGCGGGCCGGACGGGCGGCGAGCTTGTTTGTCAAAACCTCCAACGTGCGCGGATCAACGGCGCTGATATAATCAATTTTTGAAAACCCGGCTTTAAGCAGGTTTTCCCCGGCACTACGGCTTGCGGCTTCTATCTCCTGCCCTTGGCTGATCTGCGCTGCGCACAGCAACATTTGGCGGTTTAACGCGCCGGCAATTTTGCGGTCATCCACGCCAAAATAAGCATTGCGCGATGACAGGGCCAAGCCGTCTTTTTGTCGAACAATCGGCGCGCTCAATATACGCACGGGCATATCAAGGTCGCGCACCAAAGCCCGCACGCAAGCCAATTGCTGATAATCTTTCTCGCCAAACACGGCCATATCGGGGGCTACTTGATTGAGAAGTTTGGCCACGACCAAAGCCACCCCTCCTAAAAAATCCGGCCTGTGATCACTCTCAAGGCCAAGCGCCGGGCCAGCCATTGTAATATGCGTGGCATGGTTTGGGGCGTATATTTCGCCCGGCTTGGGGATATAAACCAAATCACATCCAGCCGCGGCGAGCGCCTCGACATCTTGCGTTTCCCGGCATGGATAAGCGGATAAATCTTCACTGGCGCTAAATTGCGCCGGGTTGACATAAATGCTGACCACGGTTTTGCTGGCGTGTTTGTCGGCCTTTGCCAATAAGGAAAAATGACCCTTATGCAAAGCGCCCATAGTCGGGACAAAACCTATGCTTTCCCCCGCTCCGCGCCAGGCCCAGATTTGAGCGCGCAGGTCGGACACGGTTTCGATGATAAGGGGCGCCGTCATGCAAGTCCTTTATTGTGGTGCAATCACTAAGCAGGATTGGCCCTGGTCTGCAAGGGATTTACAAAGCTTTTGGGCCTGAGGCTTGCTCATACCCGCCAAACGCGCCCGATAGATAAACCCGCTCTCCCTTTGCACTGGAATGATTTGAGGCTGGCCGTTCTCGACAACAATACCCGCCAATGCCGCCTGCGCCGCACGGGAGCTTGCATAGGCCCCGATTTGTGCCGCCCATGCTGTGTTGTCAGAAACAGCCGCAATTAACATGCCGTTGGCACCTTGAATGATCCGTACCGTATCTTGCGCCGCTTCAGATCCGGCCCGCAATGTATACGCTTGTAGCCGGTCTGTCGGCGGCAATGTGCGTATGGTGCGGCGACGTTCATCAGCGTTTAAGGCGGCGATTTGTCCGCCCGCCTTTGCGCCTGTCTTTGCGCCTATCTGCGAGGCTTGTTTCAAGACCTCAAAACCGCGCTCAATCAAATCCGCCATATGTTTATCGCGTGAACGGCCACTGGCTCCGCCCAAAACCACCGCAATAATCCGCCGACCGTCCCGCCGGGCCGACAAAACAAGGTTATAGCCGGACGCATTGGTAAACCCGGTTTTAAACCCGTCGACCCCGTCGACCCTGCCCAGCAATGTGTTGTGATTGGTATATGTCCGGCCTTGATAGCGGAAGGACTTGGTGCTGAAATAAGGATAATAAACCCGGTGATTGCGCAACAGGGCTTCGGCCAATTTGGCCATATCGCGGGCCGTGGTTAATTGCCCTTCGTCGGGCAGGCCGTGCGGGTTAGCGAATATAGTGGCTTGCATGCCAAGCGCCTTGGCTTTGGCGCTCATCAGCACGGCAAATTCACGCTGGGAGCCGCCAAGCCGCTCGGCCAGTACAACGCTGGCGTCATTGGCCGAGCGTACAACCAGTGCATATATGGCCTGCTCAACCGTTATGCTCGCCCCGGCTTTCAGACCGAGACGGACGGGCGGTGTGCGGCTGGCGTGGGCGGAGATGGGCAGTTTCTCATCCAAGCTTAATTCGCCGCGGCTCAAAGCATCAAAGGTCAGATATAGTGTCATCATTTTGGTCAAGGAGGCCGGATAGCGGCTTTCGTCAATTTTGCGGGCATGGAGAATTTCAAGGCTGTCCGCATCAATGATAATTGACGCATAGCGGTTTTGCGTATTCGCCGCCGCATGTGCAGACGAGGCAAAGCCGAGCGCCAGACTTGCGATGGTCATAAAAATCAGCCATGGTTTCATAGGAAATGAATAGGTTAACCATATTTACCAAATGGTTAATATGACTGGGAAATTTTAAGGGTTTAAACTTGTGAAAAATCACTTATCTTAGGGCTTATGACATTGGCTTTGCAAAATTTAACCTCGCCTGCCCTGATGGCAAATGGTTCTGATGAAGACCGGGGCACGGAACGGGGCGTGGCGACAAAAACCCGTCCCAAAACCAAAAAGCCGTCCCAATACCGGGTGATATTGCTCAATGACGACTACACACCCATGGAATTTGTCGTCGCACTTTTGATGGGAATTTTTAAGCGCTCACAAGAGGAAGCCACGCAAATCATGCTCGATGTCCACAAAAACGGCATTGGCATTTGCGGTATTTATACCTTTGAAGTGGCGGAAACCAAGGTGGCACAGGTGTTAGATGCTGCCAAGCGCGGCGGACATCCTTTAAAATGCACACTTGAAAAAAGTTAATTTTGCCCCACATTAAAAGATGAACAAGAAAGAAAGATAACACATGGCAAGTTTTTCTCCGATTTTAGAAGAAACCATTCACAAAGCCCTAACCTTGGCCAGTGAGCGCAGCCACGAATTGGCAACTCTGGAGCATTTATTGCTGGCCTTGCTCGATGATAAAGACGCCAGTGCCGTGATGACGGCTTGTGAGGTGGACATCGAGCCTTTGCGCACGGATATCACCCGCTATCTTGATGAAGATCTGGCCTCCTTGATCGTCGATGATTTTGAAGAAGCCCGCCCGACGGCCGGCTTTCACCGGGTGATCCAGCGCGCCGTTATTCATGTCCAAAGCGCCGGCCGCGAAGAAGTGACAGGTGCCAATGCCTTGGTTGCCCTGTTCGCCGAGCGCGAAAGCCACGCGGTTTATTTCTTACAAGAACGCGACCTTACCCGTTATGATGTGGTCAATTATATTTCCCACGGCATTTCAAAAAATGGCCAAACCACGTCCCAACAACCGATTGTTGGCAATGGCCAAGGCCCAGAGCCAAAAGACGGCGAAGGGGACGCCCCGCAAAAAGAAGACCCGCTGACCGCTTATTGCGTCAATTTAAACGAGAAAGCCAAGCAAGGCGGGATTGATCCGCTGATCGGCAGAGAGGCCGAGGTTGAACGCTGCATACAGGTTTTATCGCGCCGGCGTAAAAATAATCCGCTGCTGGTCGGTGATCCCGGCGTTGGCAAAACTGCCATTGCAGAAGGCATTGCCCGCCAAATCCATAAGGGCAAAACCCCGGACGTGCTGAAAGACGCCACGATCTTTTCCCTCGACATGGGGGCTTTGTTGGCGGGTACGCGTTACCGGGGCGATTTCGAAGAGCGACTCAAAGCGGTGATGAAGCAATTGATCGAAACACCGGGCGCGATTTTGTTCATTGATGAAATTCACACCATTATCGGCGCCGGAGCGACATCTGGCGGGGCAATGGATGCGTCCAACCTGCTCAAACCGGCCCTGCAATCTGGAAAATTGCGCTGCATGGGCTCGACAACCTATAAAGAATACCGCCAGCATTTTGAGAAAGACCGGGCATTGGCACGCCGGTTTCTCAAAATTGATGTGGTGGAGCCGAGCGCCGCTGACACGGTGAAAATCCTCAAAGGCCTCAAGCGTTATTTCGAGAAATTTCACGATGTCAGCTATACCAATGAAGCCATACAAGGGGCCGTTGATTTGGCCGTGCGTCACATTACCGACCGCAAATTACCAGACAAAGCCATCGATGTGATTGACGAGGCGGGGGCATATCAAAAATTACTGCCCAAAGCGTCACGCAAGAAAACCATCAATTTGACGGATATCGAAGCCGTGGTTTCACAAATCGCCCGCATCCCGCCCAAAACCGTATCGCGTGATGATACCAAAGTGCTCAAATCCTTGAGCGAAGATTTAAAGCGCGTGGTTTTTGGCCAAGACGTGGCCGTGGAGAAAGTGTCAAGCGCGGTAAAATTATCCCGCGCCGGCTTGCGCGAACCCAACAAACCTATCGGATCATATTTGTTTTCCGGCCCCACGGGCGTCGGCAAAACCGAAGTGGCGCGGCAATTGGCCGAAGCTTTGGGTCTGGAGCTTTTACGTTTTGACATGTCTGAATATATGGAACGCCACACGGTCAGCAGGCTGTTGGGCGCACCACCGGGATATGTTGGCTATGATCAAGGCGGCTTGTTAACCGACCAGGTCAACCAACACCCCCATTCCATTCTTTTGCTCGATGAGATCGAGAAAGCCCATCCGGACGTTTTCAACATTCTGTTGCAAGTCATGGACAATGGCACCCTGACCGACGCCAGTGGTCGCGCCATTGATTTTCGCAATGTTATTCTCATCATGACAACCAATGCAGGGGCTGCGGATGCGGCCAAAGCGGAAATCGGGTTTGGCCGTACCGAGGGCAGTAATGACGAAGACGACAAAGCCATTAAGCGCTTGTTTACGCCTGAATTTAGGAACAGGCTTGATGCCATGGTCAAATTTAGCCCCCTTGGCAAAGACAGTATTTCGAAAATCGTTGATAAATTTATCATCCAGTTGGAGGCCCAACTTTCCGACCGCAAAATCTTGTTTGAGGTTTCCAAAGCCGCCAATGCCTGGATTGCCGACAAAGGGTATGACAAACGCTTTGGCGCCAGGCCCTTGGCGCGCACCATCCAGGAATATATCAAAAAGCCATTGGCCGATGAGATTTTGTTTGGCAAGCTTAAGAAAGGCGGCCTTGTCCGCGTGCGGCTGAACAAAGATAAAAACGAACTTAAGTTTGAGATCCTAAAACCGGCCCAGCTCAAAATCGAAGGCAAAAAAGGCGGCAAAGGATTGCCCGCGCCAAGACCGAAAGAAGATGCTTAGAAAAATTTATGAAAACCCGCGTACTTACCAAAATTTAATCAAGATGTCTGAAAGCCGGCCTTTCAATTCATTTGCTGTACAGGTTTAATCCTGTATGAAACTTGTTATGAAACATATATTTCCCCCAAGCCGCTCTCGGCTCGCAGCCGCTTTGAGCTTTGTTTGTATCCTAGGGTTTGGCGCTGTCCCCGCCCCGGCGCAAAACCAAAACACCCAGGCGCCGCAATTGCCCGCCTTTACCCATCCCCAAAATGTCCCGGCGGATTTGGCACGGATTGACGCGGCGCTTAATGCGGCGCAAAGCTTTTCGGGTCGGTTTTCTCAATATGGTTCGGATGGTTCTTTTCTGACCGGACAGGTGTTTTTAAAGCGGCCTGGGAAAATCCGTTTTGAATATGACGCGCCTGCCTCCTTATTGATGGTTTCAGACGGGGTGACCTTAACCCAAGTGGACACCCGGCTTGAAACCAAAGACCGGGTGCCTTTAAAAGCAACACCCTTGGCGTTTTTTCTGTCTGAGAATGTAAACCTTGAAAATGATGTGGAAATTGTTGGCTTGCAGCACACCGTAGACGCTATCCGCGTGCAGGCCCGCGACGGCTCTGGGGAAATTGACGGCACCATCACTATGGTTTTTGACCCTGACAGCCTGGCCTTGAGCGAATGGATTATTCATGACGGGTTTGGCAGGCAGACACGGGTTATTCTCTCGGAGCTTCGTTATAATCAAAACCTCAGCCCGCGCCTGTTTATCCTGCGCGACGAACCCCGTGGACGCAGGCCTTAACCATGACACCCATAAAACTTTGTAGTTGGAACGTCAATTCCGTCCGCTTGCGCGCACCGCAAATCGCCCGTTTCGCCGCCCAGGAAGGGCCAGATATTATCGGTTTGCAGGAAATTAAATGCCTGGAGGAACAATTTCCCTATGCCGAATTTAAAGACATGGGATATGAACATATAGAAATTAGCGGCCAAAAAGGCATGCATGGCGTCGCCACGGTGTCCAAATTTCCGCTCATGCGTATGGACACGGATTTTTGCCCCGAGGGCCATGCCCGCCATGTCAGTACGCTTGTAAAAACGCCGACACCATTTGAGTTTCATAATTTTTATATCCCTGCCGGCGGCGATACGCCCGATCCGAAAGCCAATCCAAAATTTGCCCATAAATTAGATTTTATCGATCGCATGGTCGATTATTTCGGCGCACGGCTTTCTGAAAATGCGCGACAGGTTTTGGTTGGAGATTTCAATATTGCCCCGCACGAAAACGATGTCTGGTCTCATAAACAGCTTTTAAAAGTGGTCAGCCACACCCCGGTTGAGGTCGAGGCTTTGGCCCAGTTGCAAGCTTGTGGCAATTTTACCGACTGCGCCCGCGCCGTTCACGGCGACGAGGAAAAGCAAAAACTGTTCTCATGGTGGTCATATCGGTCGCGCGATATCAACAAATCAGACAGGGGTCGCAGGCTCGATCATATCTGGGTTTCGCCAGCGCTTAAAAACGCCGTCGGCGACAAAGACAGCCATCAAGTCCACCGGGATTGCCGCCTGTGGGAACGCCCAAGCGACCACGCCCCTGTGATACAGATTTTGGATCTAATCGACTAGGCCATCCCAAAACCGCCGCGCTTTTTCCAAAAACCCCGCCGCCGCCGGCGAACAAGTTTCGTCGCCGCCTTCGCGCCGGAACTCTTCCAGGATTTCGCGCTGGCGCGGGTTAAGCTGGGAGGGGGTTTCAACGCCCAGCTCTACATACATATCGCCGCGGGCACTGCTGCGCAGAACGCTCATGCCTTTGGCGCGCAGACGCATGCGTTTGCCGGTTTGCGAGCCAGCGGGGATTTTGATCTTTGTCCGCCCGCCGTCAATGGTCGGGATTTCTACCTCCCCGCCCAAAGCCGCGCACGTCATCGGCACAGGCGCATGGCAAAACAGACTGGCCCCGTCGCGTTCAAACAGGCCGTGGGGGGCAACAGCAACGAAAATATAAAGATCGCCGCGCTGACCGCGCGCGCCTGAATTTTTTGGCGCGGCGTCCCCTTGGCCGGACAGGCGAATACGGGTGCCGTCTTCAACCCCGGCTGGAATATTGATATCCAGCGCCGTTTCGACCCGCACCTGTCCAACCCCGTCGCATTTGCGGCACGGATCAGAAACATATTCCCCCTGACCACCGCAGCGCGGGCACGGGCGTTCCATGGTAAAAAACCCTTGTTGGGTACGCACCTTGCCGTGACCGGAACAGCTAGCGCAGGTTTCAACTTCGGCGCCAGGCGCGGCCCCGTCGCCTTCGCATCCGGCGCAAGTTTCAGAGATCGGAACTTTAATCTCCAAATCCTTGCCGCCATAAGCTTCTTCTAAAGTTATTTCCAGCTCGTAACGCAGATCAGCCCCGCGCACGCCGCGCTGCTGGCCCCGACCGCCACCGCCAAACATCTCGGAAAACCCGCCGCCTTGCTGGCCGAAAATTTGCGAAAAAATATCGTTAAAATCATGGAACCCACCACCGCCGCCTGCGCCGCCCTGACCAAAGGCGCTGTGGCCCATTTGGTCGTATTGGGCGCGCTTGCCCGTATCGGACAGGATGGAATAGGCTTCATTTAATTCCTTAAATTGACCTTCAGCGTCCGGATTGTCCGGATTGCGGTCGGGATGATAATCCATAGCCAATTTGCGGTAAGCGGACTTAAGCGTCTTCGCGTCGGCGGTTTTGGAACAACCTAAAACTTCGTAATAATCTCGTTTAGCCATTGTCTCGTCCGATTAAAAATTGCGGGTCAAAATAGAATTGATCCCGGCGCGGTTAAGGGTGGTGTATCCATGCCCGGCGCAAAGATCAAGCAAAGGCGTTTGCGCGGCGCGGCCGGTCTCTAAGATCAACATTTTTGGCCACAAGCTTTGGGGGGCGGTTTTAAAAAACGCGGCCAATGCCCGTTCGTCATGTCCTTCAATATCCAGTTTCATCACGTCCACACCCGCAATTTTTTGTTGCTTACAAATCTGGTGTAAGGTTTTTACCGGCGTGATTTCGCCTGCCTTCCCGTCTTCGACAAGGTGAACTTCACCCCGGTTAACCGCGCCGCCCATCATCACGCCTTCGCCGCAACGGTTCGATACGGCGCACGGGATGACGGTGATTTGGGCTTGGCTGGCTTTGATGTTAAACCCTAGCCTTGCCCGATTGGTTGGGTCAGGTTCGACGGCAAAAATTCGGACTTGCTTTCTTAAAGCCCCGGCTTTGGCCGCAACGATAAGACTATAAAGCCCGACATTGGCGCCAATATCCAAAAACACAAAAGCTGTGCCGCGCTTGGCCTCCAGCGCAGAAATAAGGGCGGCGCGCTCCAGGCTATCCCAAATATGCTGGCCGGCAAATACGCGCTTTTCACAGCGGTTTGTCCGGGGATAGAGCCGGGCTTGCACGCCGGGCATAATCTTAATATCAAAGGGACCAGATAGCCCCTTGATTGCACGCTTTCTATAATAGGATATTTTCCAGCGTCCCAACCGCGTATCATCGCAAAGCTCGGCGCGCCTGCGCAAAGCTTCGCGCCCCGGGCAGGCTATAGCTTCCAAATGGCAGGGTCGGAGCGGTCATAACCATCCCTATAAAAATCCCCGCGCAGGCTTTGGGCCTGGCGGGGGATTTGCACGTCTTGCTTTACTCAGACTTGTCTTCGTCCACGTCTTCAAACTCGGCATCGACAATATCTTCGTCCTCGCCTGCGCTATCTTCTGGCGCCGCTTGAGCGTCTTCGCCCGCGTCCCCGCCTTGATAAATCGCCTCGCCCATTTTCATGACGGCAGCGGTAAGCTCTGCGGTTTTCTCGGTGATTTTATCGGTGTCGTCGGTCTCGGCAATTTCGCGGGCTTCTTTAATCAAAACCGTGATATTTTCCTTGTCAGCATCTTCCAGCT
>QIKS01000221.1 GCA_003233025.1 Hellea balneolensis
GCCAGCAATAAGCCGGCGGACGGAATGCCGGCTGCGCCAATGGAGGTGAGGGTGGCAGTTAGGGCGACCATAATATATTGCCCCATGGTCAGCTCAATCCCCAGGGCTTGCGCGGCGAACAAGGCAATCAGGCCGAGATAAATCGCCGTGCCGTCCATATTGATGGTGGCGCCCATCGGCAGGACAGAACCGGCGACGGATTTATCAACACCCAGATTATGTCGGGCACAAGAAATGCTGACCGGCAGGGTGGCGTTGGAGGAGGCGGTTGAATAAGCAACGCCGAGAGCATCGGCAATACCGTAAAAAAACCGGATCAATGGCAGGCGTAAAATCGTGCGTACAATCAGGCCGCCGTAAACAAAGATGATTTGCAAGAAGCAAGCGAGATAAAGCGCCGCGGCCAATTTGCCCATGCTGGAGAGAATGCCCAGCCCCTTGGTGCCCATCACCCAGGCCATCAAAGCCAGAACGCCGTAAGGGGCGAGGTTCATGACCATCATGGTCACTTTCATGACAATTTCAGAAGCGGCGTCAAAGAAATCAGCAACGGGTTTGGCTTTTTTGCCAACCAGCAAAATGCCGACGCCCATTAAAATTGAGAAGAAAATAATGCCAAGCACATCACCGCCTGCCAAGGCCTGGATCGGGTTGGTGGGAATAATTTGTAACAAGCGCTCCGTCACCCCGCCGACATTTTTGCCGGCTTCAATCTTGCTTTCAACCATGGTCATGCTGTCCCCGGTTGCCCCGGAAACAAGGTCGCCCATGCCCGCGCCGGGCTGGAACAATGTGCCAATGGCCAGGCCAAGCCAGACGGCAAAAAACGTGGTCATCAAATATAAGCCAATAGTGCGCAAGCCCAAGGAACCAAGCCGTTTTGGGTCGCCCATAGCAATGACGCCAGATACCAAAGTCGTGGCGATAAGCGGCACGACCAGCATTTTAATCAAGCGAACAAAGGCATCGCCGAACGGCTTAAACCAGGTTTGGGCTATCTGCTCGCCCTTAGTTCCCAGCCCGTAATGCAAAATAAGACCAATGATGATACCGAGAAACAGCCCGATAAATACCCGCTTCCATAAAGTCAGCGCTCGCCATGATTTCAGCATATTTTTCCCCTTAATTTTTTATGTTTTGTTTTTTTATGTTTTTTATTTTGCCGTCAATTTTTCTGCCAGATATCCATAAACCAAAGCCTGTGAATGGGCGGTTTCTTGTAGATTGGCCGCACCTGCATGGCCGCCGTCTATGTTTTCATAATAGAGGAATGGAATGCCCATATCTTCCAAACGTTGCGCCATTTTACGGGCATGGGCCGGATGCACCCGGTCGTCTTTGGTTGACGTATAGAGATACATCTCAGGGTAATCCACATCGGCCCGGATATTGTGATAGGGTGAAATACTGCGCAAGAAATCCTGCTCATCGCCGGGATTATCCGGATTGCCATATTCCCCCATCCAGCTGGCACCGGCCAGTAAATGGTTAAACCGCATCATGTCGAGCAAAGGCACGCCGGTCGCCACCGCGCCGAATAAATCCGGGCGCTGGGTAAACATAACGCCCATCAACAAGCCGCCATTAGAGCGGCCATGGGTGCCCAAATGTTTGGGGCTTGTAATGTTGCGATCGATTAAATCTTCAGCAACGGCAATGAAATCGTCATAGATAATTTGCCGTTTGGTTTTAAGACCCGCTTGATGCCAATCGGGGCCAAATTCACCGCCGCCTCTGGTATTGGCGGACACATAAACCCCGCCGCGCGCCAGCCAAGCCCGGCCAATGGTGGCGGAATAGCCAGGGTTGAGGGATATTTCAAACCCGCCGTAACCGTAAAGCAACGTTGGATTGCTGCCGTCTAATTTCATGTCTTTTTGGTGAACAACAAAATACGGGATTTTCGTGCCATCGCTTGAAGCAACCTCATATTGGACAGACACCATAGAGGCGCTATCAAACCAGCTTGGCAAGGCTTTGGTTTTCTCGGCCTTGAGGGTTTTGCTGTCCAGGATCCAAAGCGTGTCCGGGGTGAGAAAACTTTCCGTATTGATAAACGCCACGTCTTCTTTGGAATTTGTCGCACCAATCGACACATTGCCGTTTTCGGGGAAATCAAGTTTGGTTTTGCTCCACGCGCCGTCGGTAAAATCAAATGCATAGGCGCTGCCGGAAACATTTTCATACAAGCTTAACAGCAAGGCTGATTTTGTTGCGCTGGCATTGCCGATAGATTGGCGCGCATTTGGGATGATAACTTCGTTGATGGTTTCGATTGCGCCGGTTTTCATAAACCCGTCGAGGGAAAACGAAACAAGAGCGCCGGATTTAAACCCGCGCCAATCTTCTTGTAGGCTTACCAATTGTTGGCCTTTAAACTGGGCGCCCAGATTAGATTTTTCTGGCACGGGCACTTGAACCGGCGTCCAGGCCTGATCGCCTGTGCGCGGCACCCAAAAATATTTGGTCGTATAAAATGTAACGGCACGGGTGAGTAAAATTTCCTCCTCGCCCGCGGCATTTTCAAACGTGCCCGACCACAGGCCGACATCGGTCTTCTCGCCGCGCATCAATGGGCGGGCTGTGGTTATGTCCGTGCCTCGCGACCATAATTTACTGACCAGCGGATAACCGCTATCGGTCATGGTGCCTGCGCCAAAATCAACGCCGATCAGGAGGTGGTCTTTATCAACCCAGGCCGCGCCGCCTTTGCTTTCTGCTAAAGAAAACCCGTCTTTGACAAAAGTTCTGGAAGCCATGTCAAATTCGCGCCGCACAACCGCGTCTTTGCCGCCAATGGACAGGGAGACAATGCAGTGGTTATAATCCGGCCCCAGACACGAATTGCCCCGATAAACCCAATTTTCGCCGTCGGTTTTGGCCAAGGCGTCAATATCCAACACGGTTTCCCATTTGGGGTTGTCACTGCGGTAGCTGTCCAGGGTTGTTGTGCGCCAAATGCCTTTGACATGGGTGTCGTCCTGCCAGAAATTATGGGCCGCGCCGGCGCGGTAACTGACATAAGGAATTTTCTCTGGCGAATTATATACTTCCAAAAGCTCCGCCTTTATCGCCCGGTACGTATCCGTTTCCATGACGGCAGCAGAGCGCTCATTCCAGCTGCGTACTTTTTCTAAAGCTCGCTCGCCCAAAACATCTTCAAGCCAAAGATGGTCTTCGTCCATTTGGCCGGGGGTCGTGTACTGCATGGGTTTGTCTTTGTTCATGTCGTTGGCCGTTTGTGCTGTGGGCGGAGCTTTGCTCGCTGCTGTGGTGTCATTGGTGTTTTCGCTGGGCTGGCAGGCCGCTAATGCGGCTGTGCATAACCCTAAAAATAGATATTTTTTCACCGTGTCATCCTCCTCGATTTATTTTTACCCATATAAAGCGCAAATGCGGGGAGGGGGCAAGAAGTATTCCTGTTAAGAACAAGCCGGACAATTGGGATCGCGGGGCAGGGTGATGGTACGGGCATGTGCGTCCAGACCGTCATAAAGCAAAATCCTGCCAAACAGAGGCGTGCCAGCTCCCGTGATGATTTTTATGGCCTCCAACGCCATGAGCGAACCAATAATGCCCGCCAACGCCCCGACAACCCCTATCTGGGCGCAGGTTTCTATGTGCTTGGGGATATGGGGCACAAAGCAACGGTAGCAGGGCGCAGTTTTCTCGCCTGTGCTTTCAAAGGCCGCCACCTGGCCGTCAAATCGCCCCAACGCACCACTAACAAGCGGGGTTTTTGTTGCCAGACAAGCGGCATTAACGGCAAAACGTGTGGCAAAATCATCGGTGCCGTCCATAACCAGATCATAAGCGCCGACCAAGTCTTGCGCGTTTTTATCATCAAGGGCATATCCGTATTTTGTGACACGCACATGAGGGTTTAAGTTTGTTATTTTCGCCCGCATGGCCTCGGTTTTAGCTGTGCCAATATCGTTGCTGCCAAATTGAATTTGTCGATGTAGATTGGAAAGCGCCACATGGTCGGGATCAACCAGGCCAAGTTCGCCGACACCGCTCGCCGCCAGATATAACCCGACCGGGCCGCCGAGACCGCCGGCGCCGACAATGAGAATTTTTGCCGCCCCCAGAGCGCCCTGCCCGGTGCCGCCAATTTCCTTGAGCAGGATTTGGCGTGAATAGCGCTCGATTTCATCAGGGCTCATCAGCTTGTGTATTACTCAAACAAGGCGGTGGACAAATAACGCTCGGCGAAGGAAGGTATGATGGCAACGATTGTTTTGCCGGCCATGTCGGCCCGTGCACCCACTTTCAAACTCGCCGCAATCGCCGCGCCCGACGAAATACCAACGGGGAGGCCGTCTGATTTTGCCACAAGGCGCGCCGTCTCAAAGGCTGTGTCATTATCAATGGTGATAATTTCGTCGATCAAGGCGGTATCCAAAATATCAGGTATGAAGCCGGCGCCAATGCCCTGGATCATATGGGGGCCTTTTTCGCCTTTGGACAAAACCGGGCTGCCCTCTGGCTCAATGGCGATAATTTTTATCTCCGGATTTTTTTCTTTAAGATAACTACCGGCGCCGGTCAGCGTCCCGCCCGTGCCAACGCCGCTGATCAAGACGTCAACCTTGCCGTTCGTATCATTCCAAATCTCAGGTCCGGTTGTACGGTGGTGGACATCTGGGTTGGCCGGGTTGACAAATTGTCCGGGCAAGACCGCCCCTTCTATCTCTGCGCAAACCTCGCTGGCCTTTGCAATGGCGGCTCCCATACCGCCCGCGGCCGGGGTCAAGATAAGTTCCGCGCCCAAAAGTTGCATTAATTTACGCCGCTCGACCGACATGCTTTCTGGCATGGTAAATACCGCTTTATAGCCTTTAGCCGCTGCGACGAGGGCCAGAGCAATGCCGGTATTGCCAGAGGTTGGCTCGACAATTGTCCCGCCGGGTTTAAGCTCGCCACTGGCCTCCAAAGCTTCAATCATCGCCAGGCCAATCCGGTCTTTGACGCTGGCTCCGGGGTTAAAAAATTCCAGTTTAAACAGCAATTGCGCGCCGCTGTCTTTCGTAATGCTCGGCAGGCGAACCAGGGGGGTGTCGCCGATCGTTTCGGTGACCGAATTGTAAATTTTACCGCGTCCGGGTTTTGTCTCTGTCATCATATTCTCCTATTTAACGCCGGTCGAGCCATAGCCGCCCGCCCCGCGCTTTGTTGTTGATAAATCGCTCACTGCGGTGAAATTCACTTGTTGCACAGGCGCGATAACCATTTGGGCAATCCTGTCGCCTCTATTGATCGTAAACGCCTCATGGCCATGGTTTATCAGTAAAATTTTCACCTCACCGCGATAATCCGCATCAATGGTGCCCGGTGAATTGACCACGCTAATCCCGTGTTTATAGGCAAGGCCGGAGCGTGGGCGAATTTGTGCTTCATAGCCGGGCGGCAAAGCCATAGCAAAACCTGTCGCCAGCAAATGCCGTTCGCCGGGGGCCAGGACAAAGGGTGCGTCTTCGTCAATGGCGGCGCGCAGATCAACCCCGGCCGCCAGTGGGCTTTCATAGGCGGGCAAATTGTCCCCGGGGAAATTTTCCAGCTTTTTAATTTCTACCTTAATGGTCATTGAGAGCCTCTAACCTTGCTGTCAAAATGTCTGCGTCTTCGGCGCTTAGGGGCGGGCCGAGATAATCGTGGACATAGACGTCGTCTACCTTGGATATAGCCATAAGCGCACTGTCGGGTGCGTCAAAATTGGGCGAGACATAAAACGGAATTCCGGTTTTTATCAGCAGTTCGTCAAACCTTGTGGGAACAAGATGGGTGCGGGTACACATCAAGGCTTTGATCGGGCGGCCATCAACCATTGTCAAATGCCCCGGCTCGTCGTCAAACACGGAGAAAATGAAATCAAAAGCGGGGAGAAATTCTGCAATGAGCGGTATTTTTTCAGCACCCGTTTCGGCTTCCTTTTCCCATTTAATTTCTTTTTGAACAACGATTTCGCAATTGGCAATATTGTCGTCGGCAAAAGCAGGAAGCCCGATCAGGCACAAGAGGAGGGGGGGAGCAAAAAACTTCATTCTATACCTTACCGAACTGGCTGGCGATTTCCAAGGCCAGTTTCTGCGCTGCTCTTTGTTTGCTCATGGTCGGCCAAGGGGTTGCGCCCGCTTTGGTCACGATAATCATGGTATTGTCATCGCCGCCCATCACGTCGCCTGAAACATCATTGGCGACAATCCAGTCGCAGGTTTTCTTGGCCAATTTAATTTGGGCATTTGCGATCACATCATTGGTTTCGGCGGCAAAGCCAACAACCAATTTGGGGCGCTGCTCATGAGCGCAAATGGTTTTTAAAATATCCGGGTTTTCTTCCAATTCCAGCGGTAAAAGCTTGCCGTCGTCTTTTTTAATTTTTTTGCTCACCGTGCGGGCGGCGCGCCAATCGGCCACTGCGGCTACGGCGACAAATATATCGGCGGGCAATGCCGCTTCGCAAGCGGCCAACATATCGCGGGCGCTTTCTACCGAAATAACATCAACGCCCGTCGGCGCGGGCAGGGCAACAGGGCCAGAAACAAGCGATACCCGCGCCCCCAGCCCGGCGCAAGCGCGGGCGACGGCATAGCCTTGCTTGCCGGACGAACGGTTGGCGAGATAACGCACCGGATCAATAGCTTCGTGGGTTGGCCCGGCGGTGATAAGCACATGTTTGCCCGCCAAGGGTTTTGGTTTAAGCGCGTCAATATGGGTTTCGCCCTTAAGCAATTTTTCGATTTTCGTCAAGATGATTTCCGGCTCCGCCATGCGGCCAAACCCGTGTTCTCCGCACGCCATATCCCCTTCGTCCGGCCCGACAAATGCACTGCCGCGCTCCCGTAAAATTTCAATATTGCGCTGGGTCGCGTCGTGTTCCCACATGCGCACATTCATGGCGGGCGCATAGAGAACCTGTCTGTCAGTGGCCAGTAATGTGGTCGAGGCCAAATCCCCGGCCAGGCCTTGCGCCGCTTTGGCCATCAAATCGGCGGTGGCCGGAACAACGCAGATAAGATCAGCGCTGCGCGACAGCTCGATATGGCCCATTTCGGCTTCGTCCGACAGGCTGAACAAATCCGTATAAACCGTCTCGCCAGTGAGGGCACCAACGGACAAAGGTGTGACAAATTTCGCGCCACCTTTGGAGACGATAGCGCGCACCTTGATGCCTTTTTTTGCAAGCAAGCGGATAAGCAGCAGGGCTTTATAAGCCGCAATGCCGCCGCCAATGATCAGTAAAATGCTTTTGTCGCTCATGTTCATTTTCATATATATCCTGCAGCCCAAATGCCGCCCCATGTCAATACCGCACCCAGTGCCGTCCAGACAACAGGTTTTAACACGGACGGTTTTTTTGCGGCCGCTTTGGCTGACATGGTTTTGGATAAATCCACCTCACCCGCCGCCCAGGCTTTGGCCAAGGCGGCCATGTTTTCTGCCGCTTCGGGCATGGTTTTCAAGGTTTTTTGCGCCCGTCCAAGGTCGGCCAGGAAATCAGATATCCGCCCTTCGGCACCCAATTCACGGCGCAGGGAAGCTTCGACAATGGGCCGGGACGCGCTCCACATGTCAAATTCAGGGTCGAGCCGGCGCGCCACGCCTTCGGCCTGCATCATGGTTTTTTGTAACATGATCAATTGCGGTTGCATTTGCATGTCAAAGATATCGGTGATTTCAAACAATTGCAGCAGAACTTTTGACATGGAAACCTGATCGGAGGTTTTGCCAAATATCGGTTCGCCGACGGCCCGCAGGGCGCTGGCGAAATCCTCAATTGTGTGGTGGGCCGGCACATAGCCGGCTTCGAAATGAACTTCGGCGATGCGCAGATAATCACGCTCTAAAAACCCGTACAGGATTTCCGCGTGAAAGCGCTGTTCATCCCGTGATAGCCGGCCAAGAATGCCAAAGTCGAGCAAAACCAAAGCGCCGTCCCCGTCAACGATCAGATTGCCCTCATGCATATCGGCGTGAAAAACCCCGTAATCAAATGCGCACGTCAAGAAGCTTTGAATGATTTTGATGGCCAGGGCTTTTTTATCAATATGGGTGCTGGTCAGCACCGTCTCGCTGGACAAGGCCGTGCCGTCCATCCATTGCATGACCAGCACATTTTTTGCGCTGAGATGCCAGTGAAGCTGCGGGACAATAAACAAGCCGGTTTCTTGCGCCGCTTCGGAAACCTCGCTGGCTGCCGCAGCTTCAAGACGTAAATCCAGCTCCAACATCACGGCGCGCGCGGCAGTTTGGACAAATAGTTTTGGCTTGAGACGCCGCGCAGCGGGCACGAAAAATTCCGCCAGGCGGGCGACCATCGCTAAAGCATCCATATCTCTGGCCATGCGGGTATGAATGTCGGGGCGCAGGATTTTAACGGCCACCGTTTCGCCTGATAGCAATGTCCCTTTATGGACTTGCGCCACGGAGGCGGCGGCAACAGACGGGGAGAGATGCGAGAATATTTCCTGCCACGGCTTGCCAAATTCTTTTTCAATGCGCCCCCGGGCTTCGCTCATGGAAAACGGCGGAACATTATCTTTGAGCCGCGCCAGACCTTTGGTAAATTCCGGGTCGAGCATGTCGGAACGTGTCGCCAAAATCTGGCCAAATTTTATATAGGCCGGCCCTAATTTCTCCAAAGCCTGGGCAAATCGCTCGCCGGGGTTTGTTGCACGCGCGCGCTTGGCAAATAGCCTGGAGAACGCGCCGATAAAGCGCACCAAGAGAGGGACGTTGCTGGCATATTCCGCCGGGATCAGCGCATCATGACGGGCCAGCACAAAACCGGTGCGAAACAGTCCAAAAAATGTAAAAATCTGCTTCATAAGCGAAGGCTTGTAGCACAGTCCTAGCCCAGGAACACCCTTTTAGGGGGTTAATTCTTTGACGAAGAAATCAACGATTTGTTGGTCGCGGTGGGTTTTATTTGCCCCATTGCGAAAGCCGTGTTTCTCGCCGGGATAAACCATAACTTCCATATTATGACGCCCTAATTTTTGTATCTCGTCCATCAATTTAATGGAATGGCGAAACACAACATTGTCGTCCGCCATGCCGTGGATCAGTAAAAACGGCTCCTCCAGCCCGTCCAGATGGGCAAAGACCGACGCGGTTTCATAAGCGCCTTGCGTGTAATTTGCATGGTCTGGTCTTGGGTCGCCGAGATAGCGTTCCGTATAGGCCGTGTCATAAAGCGCCCAATCGGTGACGGGTGCGCCGGAGACGCCGGCGGCATAAATATCGGTTTGCGCCAGCATGTGCAACACCATATAGCCGCCGTAAGACCAGCCATAAACGCCCATGCGCTCAGCATCAACAAAGCGCAGGCGTTTGAGAAATTCTGCGCCGATTACTTGGTCGACAATTTCGGTTTTGCCCATAGACCGGTAGAGATGGTTTTCAAAAGCTTTGCCCCGATTGCCCGCGCCCCGGCCATCTATCTTAAAGACCACAAAGCCTTTATCGACCAAAAGCTGGATCAGAAATTCTCTGGCGTCCCAACCATTATGGACACGCTGGGCGAGGGGGCCTGCGTAAACAATGGTAATAGCGGCGCGCTTTTCGCCGGGCTTGATATCTGCGGGCGTGTACAAAGCATAATCCAATTTCGTGCCGTCACCTGTGTCCAATTGGCCAAATTGTGGCGCAATATGAGAGGCGAGATAAGGGGCATAGGCATGGCTGTCATCAAGTTTGTTTTCATTGAGCCAGATTAGCGGCGCGCCGGTATTGTCATAAGCGCGGGTTTGCGGCGGCGTGGCTTTGTTGGAAAATGTACCAATATAGGCGGCGCAATTTTTGGCAAAACTGGCGGAATGGCGTCCTTCACCCTCGGAGATTTGGGTTAAATTACTGCCGTCAAAGCTGACGCGGTAAATATGGCGGTTTAAGGCGCTTTTCTGCCAGCCGGAGAAATAGACATTTGCATTTTTCTCGTCAACGCATTCGATTTTGCCGATCGGCCAATTTCCTTTGGTCAGTTGGGTGACGTCCGTCCCGCCTTTGGCATAGCGGTAAAGATGATGGAAACCGTCGCGTTCGGAACTCCATAAAAACCCGCCGTCCTTTAAGGCTTTGAAACTGCCGCGCACATTGATCCAACTGGAGCTTGTTTCTTCAAACATCAAATTGCTTGCCCCCGTCGTCGGGTTGACGCTGAGCATTTTTAGGGATTTGTGATCGCGGGATAAAATGCTGACATACATTTCGCTGCTGTCCGCACTCCAATACACCCGGGCCAGATAAATGTCCGGATTGTCGCCGATATCAACCCAAATTGGCTCCCCGTCATTAGTCGGGACAATCGCCAATTTGACGGTAACATTATCCGTGCCGGCGAACGGATAGCGCTGGGCGACATTTTCCACGCCTTGGGCGGAAAACTCGATGCGTTGTTCGATGACAACCGGGCTTTCGTCAATTTGTGAATAGGCGATATAGCGCTCATTTGGCGACATCCAATAGCCGGTCGAGCGAGCCAGTTCTTCTTGGACAACGAAACTGGCGGTGGCGTTTCTGATCAAATCTGTCGCCCCGTAGGAAAGCCTGCGCTCGTCGCCGTTTTGTAAATTGGTGACATAAAGTTCATTGGCCCGCACATAGCTGACATAACGGCCGGACGGAGAAATGCGGGCATCGGTTTCAAACCCGTCCGTGTCCGTGACTTGGCGGGCTGATTTCTCAACGAGATTATACAGATAAATATCACCGCCAAGGGGAAACAAAATCTGCTCGCTCTTGCTGTCCCAACTATAGGAGACAATCCCCGTGCCGGTTTCGCGTGCCCGTTCGCGGCGGTTTTTTTCCTCCGCAGATAATATTTCCGGCGCGCCCAAAAGATCGGTTGAATTGACCAAAATTTGCGAAGTGCCGCTGTTAAGATCATAAGCCCATAAATCTTGCTGGTTGGCGTCATTGTCCCGGCCTTGTAAAACCGTGACCATAAGTCCGTCCGGAGAGATCTGCGGTCTTGACAAAACAGGCCCGGATAAAGAAGGGCTGGCGTGCAGTCTGGCTGCGGTGAGCGGGGTGGTATTCGTCGGTGAAATGCTGGCTTCTTGCTGCGGGTTTTGCGTGTCACAACCGGCCAATATCAGGGCGCTCAGGCATAGGAGAGGCGTAAAGTGTTTCATGGTTGTTTCCCGTTTTGCTTTTGGACATAGTTACAACTGCGTGTATGGATTGCAAGCAAACAGTGCGTAAGGGAAGTTCATGGCTAATTATGATGTGTTTAACGGCGACGCGGACGGGATTTGCGCGCTCATCCAATTGCGAAGGGCGGAACCGAGAGCGGCCAAGCTGGTGACGGGGGTCAAGCGCGACATTAATCTGCTGGCGAACATCAAGGCGGGGCCGGGTGACCATATCACCGTTTTGGATATATCTTTGCGCACCAATAAGGCTGGACTGGTGCGCGCCCTCGACGCCGGCGCTCATGTTTTTTATGTTGACCACCACAATAGCGGCGACATTCCGCGCCGCGAAAACCTGTTATGTGTCATTGATACGCGGCCCCATATGTGCACGGCGCTTTTGGTCAATAAATGCTTGCAAGGGGCTTATGAGCAATGGGCGATGGTTGGTGCATTTGGTGATAATATGGCGGCGTCCGCTCTGGAGATTGCCAAGGGTCTGGAGATGAGCGAAGGGCAAATAGAGCAGTTAAAAACTTTCGGGGAGCTGATAAATTACAATGCCTATGGACGCAAGGTTTCGGATTTACATTTTGCCCCCGCCGCCTTATTTGCCCGGCTATGTCGTTATGATACGCCGGGCCAGTGTCTGGCTGCTGAACCGGATATTTTTGAGAAATTACAAGACGGCTATAGAGACGATATGGGCAAAGCAATGGCCAGCGAATTTAGCCAGCCCGGTATTGTGATCTTAGCTGACAAACCCTGGGCGCGGCGGATTTCGGGGGCTTATGGCAATGTGTTGGCCAGTGACAATCCTGCGCGCGCTCACGCGGTTTTAAGCCGTAATGAGCAAGGCGGTTATGTGGTGTCCGTGCGCGCGCCCCAAGACAGGCCCCAAGGTGCGGACACATTGTGTTTGCAATTTAAAACCGGCGGCGGGCGCGCAGGCGCGCGGGGATTAATCATCTGCCCCAGGGTGATTTGTCAGCCTTTAGAGACGCATTTCGCCGAGCCTTTTAGCTAATCATCGTCCATTTTAAGGGCGGCAATAAAGGCTTCTTGCGGAATCTCGACGCGGCCAAATTGGCGCATTTTCTTTTTGCCTTTTTTCTGCTTGTCGAGCAATTTACGTTTGCGCGATGCATCGCCGCCGTAACATT
>QIKS01000275.1 GCA_003233025.1 Hellea balneolensis
CTCCAAAATCGGATATTTCGAAGCCGTCTGCGCCTATGCCATGACCCATAAAGACATCGGCGAACAAGCCCGCGCCTTGATGAAGAAATTATACAAATCTCTCTAGGTTCTAACCGTAAACCTTGCGAAAGGCCGCGTCTAGGTCAGCGATAAGATCATCGGGATGCTCAAGGCCGATGGAAATGCGGATCAAACCCTCGGTCAGACCGCCTTGCTCTCTGATATCGGCAGGAATGCCGGAATGAGTTGTCGAGGCGGGATGGGAGATAAGGCTTTTCACGGCTGATTTAAACAAAGACAGGCCGTTAATAATGTTAAAAGCGTCTTGGCGGCTGCCCTCAATCACGAACGAGAATGTCGAGCCAGGGCCAGTGCATTGCCGTTTATATATTTCCTGGTAACGCCGGTCTTTAATAAATTCCGGATGCAATACCTTGGTTTTTACATAATCATTACCCTGGAGCCAAGCCGCGACTTTCGAGCCGGTCTTTGTCGCATGTTTCATCCGCAAAGTTACCGTCTCCAAAGACCGCGACAACATCCAGGCCGTGTTGGGATCAAGGTTCATGCCCATAGCATTACGAATGCCGCGCACTTTTTTAATCATTTCACCGTCGCCCAGCACCGCACCTGCAATCAGGTCGGAATGACCGCCAACATATTTGGTCAAAGAATACACCGACATATCAATGCCCTGGCCAACCGCTTGTTGAAACACCGGCCCCAGCAAGGTATTGTCACACACCGTCACCGGGCGCAGGCCGGTTTCTTTTTCAAGTTTAGCCTGGGCAGCTTTGACGATTTCAAAATCAAACAAAGCATTGGTCGGATTGCCAGGTGTCTCAATATAAAGCATTTTAACCGCGCCCAATTTTTTGGCTTTTTCGATAGCCACGTCCAGGCTCTTGGGGTTCATACCGTCTTGAAACTCAACCGACAAAATCCCGAACTGGGATAGCAGATTGCGGATTAAAGTCTCTGTGCCGCCGTAAATAGGTGACCCATGTACCAAAACATCGCCAGGACGTAAAACCGATAGAAGCGTACTGGTAATCGCGCCCATGCCAGACGCACAAACAACACCTTCTTCCGCGCCTTCAAGCACGGCAAGACGGTCTTCGGTAATCTCGGCATTTGGGTGATTAAACCGCGAATAAACCAGCCCGGCACTGTCGCCCTTGGGCAAAGGTTTGCGGCCCGCCATCACATCAAAAAACGCTTCACCCGCCTCCGCATTGGGAAAAACAAATGTCGAGGTTAAAAATACGGGCGGCTTAACCGAACCCTCCGATAACATAGGGTCATAGCCATAAGACATCATCAAAGTTTCAGGATGAAGTTTATGATTGCCAATTGTTGTCTTGTTATTGATGACACGTTTCATGTCTGCCTCCTAGTTAAGCACCGGACTATAAGATACATTGCTAAAATTGTCTAACCCGCATCCGCCAGAATTTCAACACGGATATTTTGGATCTCAACCGTCTCGTTCTTGCCTCCGTCCCCCGGCCATATGCCCACATAATGAACCGGGTTGGGACCGTCATGGGGCGCAGGGCTATAGATAAAACTATAATCTGCAAATGTGTCGCTCAGCTCAAAATCTCGCCAGCCACTATTGCCGGCAACAACCGTAAAATAGGCAAATTGCAATGTCTGCAAAGGATGGGTACGCCCGCGTCGGGCGCGCACTGTGACTTTAATTTGTTCACCGGTAAACACATCTGCATAATGTGTGCCAAGGGTTGCAAATACGCCTGCAGATGGCTCGACAATACCCCTCGGGAGATTGGTTGACAGCACAGCAAATGTAAAAGCACCTGGCTGGTTTTGGCTAAAGGTGGCGACCGTACCGGGCGCCTGCGTCAGCTTGCGCAAATGATCGCCAGAAAGTGTGTAACCGTCTTGGCGTATTTGCGCAGCGCTTAGTCCCGTCTGACCCCGACCCGGCAAAATTGCCACGGCCAGAATAGCGCCAACCAGAATAAGCGCCAAAGGATAAAAATACAAATCGCGCATAATCTCTAGCCGGTCTTTTCTTGGTCGCGCAGCAATTGCGCCCGTTCTTCAACCTGGGCAATAATATCCTCAACCATGTCAGCGTTGGCGGTTTTCCCCGTGCGCACCCCCGCCCCGTACATCATGCCGTATCCTGCCGAGCCGCCGGTAAACCCAATATCCGTATAGGCCGCCTCACCGGGGCCATTGACCACGCAGCCAATGATCGACAGGGTGATCGGCTCGGTAATGTGGGCCAGACGTTCTTCGAGAATAGCGACGGTTTTAATCACGTCAAACCCCTGCCGTGAACAAGAAGGACAAGAAATAATATTGACCCCGCGTGTGCGCAGATTGAGGGATTTTAAAATATCATATCCGGTTTTAATCTCTTCAACCGGATCAGCCGACAAGGACACACGGATTGTATCGCCAATCCCCGCCCACAACAGGGAGCCGATACCAATGGAAGATTTAATCGCGCCCGTGCGCAAACCCCCCGCCTCCGTCACCCCCAGATGCAAGGGACAATCCACGGCGTCCGCCAAAGCATGATAGGCGGCAACGGTCAAAAACACATCCGATGCTTTGACCGATATTTTATAATCGGTGAAATTTTCGTCCTCCAACATGCGTACATGCATCAAGGCACTTTCCACCATGGCTTCCGGGCACGGCTCGGTGTATTTCTCCAAAAGCTCTTTTTCCAAAGAACCGGCATTGACGCCAATCCTGATGGAGCAGCCATGATCGCGGGCGGCTTTAACAACCTCCCTCACCCTGGCCTTACCGCCAATATTACCCGGGTTAATCCGCAAGCAAGCCGCGCCGTTTTGCGCGGCTTCAATGGCGCGCTTATAGTGAAAATGAATATCAGCGACGATAGGCACACCGACCTGTTTAGTGATTTTTGCCAAAGCCAGCGAACTTTCCGCGTCCGGACAAGATACGCGCACAATATCTGCGCCCGCCTCTTCCAAAGATTTAATCTGCCCCACCGTTGCTGCAACGTCAGGGGTTAGGGTGTTGGTCATGGACTGGACGCTGATCGGCGCACCGCCGCCGACAGCCACCGCACCGACCATGATTTGGCGGGATTTACGGCGGGTGATTTGCCGCCACGGTCTGATATGGTCGTAAGTGTTGGACATGGTTGATGTGGGTTTACGCCAGAAATCTGCGTTTTAAAACCCCTATTGCGCTTTGGCCGCAGACGAAAGCGTAAGCATATTTATGCCGCTTTGCATTTCTGATAACTTGATGTCTTGCACAGCTTTGCCTTTTTCACCAGCCAGCCCAACGCTTTTTCCGCCAATAAAAATCTCAATGGCACCCCCGTCGCGCAAAGATAAAACCAGATCGTTTTGCTTGCGGGTTTCAAATATTTCTCCAGGCACCATAATGCGTGAAACCAAAACCAGACCATTTGCGTCCAAAACCTCAACCCAGCTTGTCGCAATCGCCCGCAGGCTGACCATATCTGGATCCCCTGTCATGGGACGGCGAAGCTCAAATCCCCAATTTTGTTGCGCGCTAGCCGCTTGAACGGCAATGTTTTGTGAACGGGCATCTGATTTCGATCCATACCAGCTCGCCAAAACCAGGGTGCAGGCAAGAACAGTGGTGACCGCAGCACTGCCCTTTGGCAAACGCATTTTGTGTTTGGGGATATGATGGGGCCGGTCACGCATCCCGGTATTGTGCGGGTCTTTTACGTCCAGCTTATAGCGTCTGACCGCATCTTTGCCGTCTTCGCCCAAAAACACAGCATAGGCACGCACAAACCCCAGCACATAGCCCAGACTTGGCAGCTCTTTCTCATCTAGGTTTTCGATAGCGCTTAAATATGCAGACCGAACTTTCAAAGCATCCGAAACCGCGTCCAGGCTCAATCCGGCACGTCCGCGCGCCCGGCGCAAATAAGCGCCGACATGCTCACATTGTTCGTGTGTATTTTGTTGTTTTTCCAAAACAAGCACCATTGTTTTCATCGCTAAGACAATGAAAACAATGGTTAAAGCATAATAGTTGATAAAGTCCAAGGAACATCTCTAAAAAAATTAATTTTACGGCGCTTGGTTTAAGTTCTATGAGATATCTATGACTTTAAAACTTACAAACCGCCAAACATGGCCGTGGCTGGCTGCTCTGCTTTCCGGCGCGCTACTTTTGGGCGCGCTTCTCTTTGAGCATGTGGGCGGCTATGCGCCGTGCCAAATGTGTTATTGGCAACGCCACGCCCATAAAGCCGTCTTGGCCCTTGCGCTTTTGACGATTATTGTGCGCACAATAAACCCAAATGCGCTCAAGCTTGACAAGCTGTTTGCTCTGCTGATTATTGCAGTATTTTTAGCGAGTTTTGCGCTGGCCTTTTGGCATATGGGGGTTGAATATAAATGGTGGGAAGGCCCAAAAACCTGTGCAGGCGGGGCCAATATTGGCAATATCAGCAGCGCTGACATATTATCTGCCATACAAGGGGACACCAAATTGGCCGGTTGCTCCGATGCGCCATGGCGATTGTTTGGCTTGTCAATGGCTGGGTATAATGCGCTGCTTTCCGCCTTTGGCGCCGTTTTTGGCGCATTCGTCGCTTTAAAGAGTAACAAAATATGAGCGCCCGTCCCCCCAGTCCCGGCGGCAAGCCTGTAGGTCTGACGCAATCGCGTATCAAGGAAATGCTGCGCGTTGACCATGCCGGGGAATATGCGGCTGTGGCGATTTATGCCGCCCAGGCCAAAGTGTTTTCCCGCTCACCCAAAACCCGCAAAATCGCGGCCGAATTAACCCGGATGCAAGAAGAAGAACAAGAGCATCTCGATCAATTTAGCGAACTTCTGCGCAGCTATAATGCGCGGCCGACAGTGCTGACGCCCTTGTGGAAATTGGCCAGTCACACTTTGGGGCTAACCACGGCTCTTATGGGCGAGAAAACGGCCCATGCCTGCACAGAAGCCGTCGAAAGCGTGATCGAGCAACATTACGCCGCACAAATAGAAGAAACCAAGGACAGCAATCCTGAGCTATCCGCCCGCTTCACTCAATTTCGCGAAGACGAATTACGTCACCGCGATTTCGCAGTTGAAGAAGGAGCCAAACAAGCCCCCGCTTATCCCCTGCTTAGCGCCGTGATTAAAGCGGGCTGCAAGGCGGCGATAAAAATCAGCGAGAAAATTTAATCCGAGAGGCAGGGAGGTTGGGATATAAAGTGGAAGGTTAAACAACGACCCGAACAAAACTCGTTACGGCTGCTTCGTTCCCGATCTGACCGGGTTGGCGAGACGTCCGTCCATTGCCAACCTTCCGCCGAGGCTTATGGGCTTAAATTGGCAACAATACAAGCTACTTTGAGATAGATATTTACCGCCAACCTCGCTAAGTAAGGCCTTAAAACAGGAACAACTATGTCTTCACCTCTTATCGCCTTTGCAGACGGCCCTCTTGATTTGGCCGAAAATGAGCGCTCGGCCGAGCAGCTTACCCTTTTCTCCAAAGCCAAAAACGCCCGCGCCCTCATCATGCATCATGGGCAATTTCTAACGGACAATGACGGACAATTAGTGCTTGTCGCGCCGATGGATTGTGTTGGCAAACATCTTTATGATCCGGGGCCGTTGTTTTTGGGCCTGCACAATGACCAGCCTTTATTTGCCTTCTCCTTTGCCAAACCGCAAGAAGCAAGCCAGATGGCCAAAGGCACAAATCTTGAACATTTACGCACATTAGCCTTGCGTCTACCCGGCGAGCAATTGGGCTGGGCGGGGCGCGCCAAAGCTTTGTTTGATTGGCATAGATCACACAATTACTGTTCGACCTGTGGCAATAAAAGCGCGCCCAGACACGGCGGCGCCATGCGCAAATGCCCCGCCTGTGACGCCGATCATTTCCCCAGGGTAAATCCGGTGGTGATTATGATGATTTTGAGAGAAAACCACTGTCTGCTCGGCCGCAGCGCCGGCTGGCCCGAAAAAGCTTATTCAGCTTTGGCCGGGTTCGTATCGCCCGGAGAAACTGTAGAAACCGCCACTATTCGCGAAACTATGGAAGAAGTCGGTATTATCGCCAGCAATCCGGTTTACAAATTTTGCCAACCCTGGCCGTTCCCGTCGCAATTGATGATGGGCATGTTTTGCCAGGCGGAGAGCAAGGAAATTACCCTCAACCCGAAAGAATTGGAAGACGCGCGCTGGTTTTCAAAGGATGTGGTAGCTGGTGTGTTCGCAGGCACTGATGACAGCTTTCTCTGCCCGCCGTCCTTCACCATCGCCCATCATTTGATTAAGCTTTGGCTGGCCGAATAACTTAGTTTAAAATATTTGGCCAATTAACGTCGCCGCTGGCAATCAATCCGTCCACATCCGCAAGCCAACGCTGTTTAATCCTGTCATTATAATTCAAAAACAGCCGACCATCTTTCACCGTCCAGTGCTTCGGGTCGCCCTTGGCCAATTTGTTTTTGGCCAAAGCCCATGCACAATACCCGCCGTAAGCAGGCGCATATTTTTCCGGGTCAGCCAAAAAAGTATCGAGATTGGCCTGGGTGGTAAAATGCCACTGCGCGCCTTGCCACGACGTGGAAATATTGGCGCGACCCTCTACCGGTGCGCCGCTATGATAGCTGACAACATCATAACCGCCCGCGGATACATTATTGCGCCATGAGGTGAAAACCGGGTCACTGCTGGCGTGGGCAATAGGGGTGGTAATGTTTGTATAGACGGCGGCACTGCTCAATAATATAATCGCCGTGATGATGGGTTTAAACACTGTTCTCTCCTCGTTTTATGCGATGAATTTACCCCATACCCGGCGACAAAGAAAATCACCCTGCGCGCACAAAAGCTAAATTTTCCGTGAACTGTGCGCGAGATATGTTCCCAAAACAACAACATGTTCAGAGAAAAACCGCAACTCGTCCATGGCAAATTTCATGCTTTCATCATCCGGATGCCCTTCCACATCGGCGTAAAATTGCGTCGCCACAAACGAGCCGTCAACCATATAACTTTCCAGCTTGGTCATATTAATCCCGTTCGTGGCAAAGCCGCCCATGGCCTTGTAAAGGGCGGACGGCACATTGCGGACTTTAAAGACAAAACTGGTCACAACTTTCGCACTGCCTTGCTTGGGCGTTTGCGCATGTATAGCCAAAGTGAGAAAGCGAGTTGTGTTGTGGGGGGCGTCTTCAATATTTTTAGCTAAAACCTCAAGACCGTAAATCTGCCCAGCCAATGTGGAAGCAATAGCGGCGCAGGATTTATCACCGCGCGCGGCTATGCGCTTGGCGGCACCTGCCGTATCCAGATCATGAAGCGGCTCTATGTCCCATTGGCGCAAATGCTGGCGGACTTGTGACAAAGCCATCGGGTGTGAATATGCGGTTTTAATATCACTTTGCTTGGCACCCGGCACCACGAGCAAATTATGATGCACGGGCAGATAGTTTTCCGCAACAATATGTAATTTGCCCGCTGGCAAGAGATGGTAAATATCCGATACCCGCCCGGCCAGGGAGTTTTCAACCGGGATCATGGCCAGATCGGCTTGTCCTTGGCGCACTTTCTCAAAGGCATGAGCAAAACTGCGGCACGGCACGGCTGCGTGATTTTCGTAATATTTTTGACACGCCAAATGGGAAAACGCGCCCGGCATGCCTTGATAGGCTATTTTCTCGCTCATACCGACCCGCTCCCAAAGCATTTGCGACCCTATGCCGCAATAAAACTAGCCCTGCCAACACTAAAAAGCGTTGCAATTATCCATAGACTTTATAATAAAGTGACAAGAAAGAAAGCCTGTTTAAAAGAATTGGCAATATCTGTATAGAGCTATCTATTTATATGAGGGCCTCATTATGAGTGATCTATTTTTTAACAAAGTCGCGGCGGCCCTACTTGTCTCCGCAATCGGATTTATCGGCATCAATAAGATGGCGGAAAAAGTCGTCCACGCTGATATTCCTGAGCCGTCCGCCTTTGCTTATAGATTAGCCCCCATAGAAACCACATCGACAGAAACCGAAATCCTCATCCCTTTCCCCAGTGCCGCATGGATTGCCAGCCAGGACATCACCAAAGGCGCCAAGGTTTTTAAAAAATGCACATCCTGCCACACCGCCGAAATTGGCGGAAGAAGCACAACTGGCCCAGCCCTGTGGAATATTGTTGGTAGCTCTATTGGCACGGCAGATGGGTTTAATTATTCATCCGCCATGTCCTCCCACGGCGGTGTTTGGGGCTATGAGGAGCTGGATGCGTTTTTAAGCAAGCCCAAAACGTTCATTCCCAAAACTAAAATGGCGTTTAACGGCATCAAAAAAGAAACCGACCGGGCGGCGCTCATCGCCTTCTTGCGCCTCAAAGCCGACGCCCCTATCGACGCTTTAACCGAAGCCGCCCCCATCCCTGGGGCAGAGGTTGAAGAAGTAATGCTTGAAGACGCAATGCTTGAAGACGTTGACGGCGCAACAGAAGCTGCAACCCAAGACATCATGGACGACAGCGTCAAGGCGGTTAAAGAAGAAATGTCTGAAATGGTTGAAGAAATGCAAGAGCCGGAAATGGCTGAAAAAATGCAAGAGCCAGAAGCAGTTGAAGAAATGAAAAAACCTGAGACGACTGACGACGTGCCAAACTAATACCATTACCCGTCTGGGGACGGCAATTTCTAAGCTTGGCGGGCCAGCCTTTTAATCGCCGTGATCGGCCCGGCGGATTTTGCAATGCGGTGCGTCGCATGTTTGAGCGGTTCGCTTGCCACAAGCATATGATGGGCATTGGCGTGCAATAACATGGTTTGGTTTTGCATAATGCCCACATGGCCTTGCCAAAACACCAAATCACCGCGCTTGAGGCCTGATAAATCATCGCGCACGTCAACACTGTCCCCCAAAGCACTCTCTTGCATATGGCTATCGCGCGGCGCGTCTTGCACCCCGCAGGCGCGCAACGCCGTTTGTACCAGGCCCGAACAATCCAGGCCGTCTGGGCCAATACCGCCCCAGACATAGGGCAAAGCTAAATGTTGCTCGGCAATGGCCGTAAAATCACCGCCCGTTTCGCCCAGCGGCTTCACATGGTTTTGGTGGATAAACCCAAGATCAGAAACATGGATATAATCCCCTTTCGCAGCGTCAGAATTTATGCGTGCATTGAGCGGCAAAAACATTTTAATCGTAGATTTAATATCCGGCTCTTTAAAAACCGGCGCCCGCAATACGCAAATACGCAAGCTCGCCTGGACAAGCGGCAATGCTAAGGCGTCTGCGCGCATATAGCCCCTATACCCGGCGTCTCCTCCTGCCACTTCCTGGCCCCAGGCCCAGCCTTTTTGCTCACTGGATATATCAAATTGCCCGCCCCACAAAAGTTGCGTCTCCATCATGGATGTGTGTTCTGGGGCTTTATGCAAAGCGGCAAGCGGTAAAATCACCCGTTTGCGCACAGGTTTAGCGTGAGCTGCGCTCATCTTTATGCGACTTTTTTGGGCAAGCACGGCTCTTGCGATATGTCTAAATTGCGGGCTTCAAGGCGAACCCGTTCGGCAAAATCTGACAAATAACGCGACCCGCGCCCGGTGCGGATCAACAAAACGGAACGCTTGTCGCGCAAATCAGTGCCACGCTCGACAAAACCGTACCCACCCAATGTTCGGATGGCGCGGGTAATCACCGCCTTGGTGACATTGATCCGCTTGGCCAAAGAACGCACCGTATGCGGGCCGTCTTCCAAATATATAATGGTCAAAATCGCCATTTGCCGCGTGGTCAAATCCGCATGATCGGCCAGGACATTGGCCAGATTAACCCGGTGCCAAAGTCGCAAACCTTCCACCCGGCTTAATTTATCCTGATCACGGTGCTTGAGCATAATTCCTTTTTCCGGTGCGCGAAACAAATCACTTAACTGATTCGCACACATGGGATTCCTTCGTCAAGGGCAGGAGCAAGGTTTTCTTTGGCAAATCGACGTCGACAGGTTTAGCCAAATGCAGCCATAACGAAAAATGAAGGGAAGTGCACGTTCACTATTGCTAAACAAACATTTATCAATAAGGTCGTACAGGTGGGTAACAAAGCAGGGTTCAGTTTCATGCAAAGCAAAGATTGGCCAAATATCGCCGGACTTATCGGCAGGGGCGACGCAGACATTGGCTTTATCGGCGCACCGATGACTTTGAAAGCAGTTCCGTCTGGCACTTATGAACGGGCACCGAAAAAATTTCGCCATACCTTGCGAAAAATAAGCACCTATGACTTAGAAACCGGTGACGAATTGGCCGATATGCGCATCCTCGATTACGGCGATATTGATATCAAAAACCAAAGTCCAAAAGACGGGTTTGCCCCCATTGTTAAATCATTTGGCCCTTTGACCCGCACGCACAAACTTTCTGCTTTGATCGGTGGTCATAGCGGGATTACCCGGCCCGGCGTCCATGCCCTTGACCCCTCCTTGAAGCAGGTCGGCCTTCTAACTCTTAATAATTATCTTGGCTTACACCCGACCAAAGACGGGCTGAGCAATAGAAATTCCGTTCGCGCCCTTTTGGAAGACGGCCTGCCCGGAGCCCATATCGCCCAAATTGGCCTGGCTCCTTTCGTCAATACGGCAAAAACGCACGCAGCGGCCCTTAAAGCGGGAATGGAAATTTATACACAGGCTGATTGTCGCCAACATGGTCTCGGCGCTATCCTGACCACCGCCCTGCACACGCTGAGCAAGCGGGTTGATATGATTTATGTGGATTTCAACATGGACGCCATCGACAAATCCCGATCTCCGGGCGCACCGGGGGCGCGAAGCGGCGGATTATCAAGCCTTGATTTTTTCAAAGCGACACGGCTGATCGGCGCCCATAGCAAGGTTCAGGCCGTTGGCTTATGTGAATTTGACCCCGGCCTTGATACTGGCGACATGACGGCGCTTATTGCCGGGCGCTGGTTTGGGGAGCTGTTGGCCGGGTTTAAAGCGCGGCCATGCCCCCTTGTTTCAGCCAGTGATACACCGCCCGAACCGTCATAATCTCACCGCCTTTTGGACGTGCAGGGCTGGAGCTTGGGTTCCAGCCATAAACATCGAAATGCACCCACGGCGGCGCCGTATCTTCACCCGCAACACCGACAAATTTTTGCAAAAACAAAGCCGCGGTGATGGAGCCGGCAAAACTGCTGCCGGCATTTTTCATGTCAGCAATCGGAGAAGAAAGCAGGTTCATATAAGGTGCCCATAGTGGCATATGCCAAAACGGATCTGCCTGAGCATCGCCGCACGCCAGCAAACTTTTGATCGACGCTTCAGTATTGGTATAAAAAGGTGTCAAAACCGGCCCCAACGCCACGCGCGCCGCGCCGGTTAAGGTGGCGAAGTCGATGATGAGAGCCGGGTTTGCCTCGCTGGCTTTTGTCAAGGCATCACCTAAAACCAACCGGCCTTCTGCGTCCGTATTGTCGATCTCGACGCTCAGGCCTTTGCGCGATATCAGCACATCACCGGGTCTGAACGCATTTGCCGATATGGCGTTTTCCGCAATCGCCAGCAATACATGCAAGCGTATGGGCAGGTTATTGGCCATGATCATTTCCGCCAAAGCCAGAGCATGGGCCGCCCCGCCCATATCTTTTTTCATGGTGCGCATTCCGGCAACGCCTTTGATGTTCAAACCCCCGGCGTCAAATGTAATTCCCTTGCCCACCAAAGCCAGAAGCGGCGCATCTTTATCACCCCAAAACATCTCCACCAAACGCGGCGCTTGGTGAGCGGCGCGGCCGACGGCGTGGATCATTGGATAATTTTGCTCTAAAAGTTCTTCTCCCACAACGGCATGCAATTGCGCGCCGTATTGGTCGCTTAAAGAGCGTGCCAAATCGTGCAGGGCTTGCGGGCCAAGATCGCCCGCAGGGGTGTTGATCGCGTCGCGGCCATTGTGCAAGGCGCGGACAATGGCAATGGTTTGCGCGGCGTCCATAGTTTCGTCCAAAACCAGCATTGGCGG
>QIKS01000070.1 GCA_003233025.1 Hellea balneolensis
CCAAAAAGATGGATGATTTGTGGCCAGATGTGGAGAAGCGCAAACAGGCGGCCCTTGTCGGCACGCGCATTCGCCGTTCAATTGAAAAATACCTGGGGGTGCAAACCTTGATGAGTCTGATTATGACCGTGTTGAGCTATGTTATTATGAGGGCTTTTGGCCTTGACAATGCTTTGTTTTGGGCTTTGGTGATTTTTATTCTCAATTATATTCCGGTTATTGGCTCCGTTTTGGCCGGCCTGTTACCGGCTTTATTCGCCCTGGTGCAATTTGATAATTTGGGCATGGTTGGCGCGCTGGCGGGGTTGTTATTTGTTGTGCAATTTGTCATCTCCAACACAGTGCAGCCCAAAATGATGGGCGACAGCATGAATTTATCCGCACTGATTGTCATTTTGTCTTTGGTGTTATGGGGGGCTTTGTGGGGCGGGGTAGGTGCGTTTTTATCTGCGCCTTTGACCGTGATTATTATGATTATTTTGGCCCAATTTCAAACCACGCGCTGGATTGCCGTCTTGCTTTCCGCTGACGGCAGTCCGGATGTGAAACCGCAAAAAATAAAACCAGGGCTCTAGGGCTTGTGGACATTTAGGACATAAAAAAACCGCCTCTTTTCCGAGGCGGTTTTTAGAAGACCCTCTTCGGATCTGATGTCGGATATAATCCGTTAGCTCTTACATGCCATTGCGCTCGGCATTGGATACGCAATCGGATTTTTTATTATAACCTTCGGAGCTTGCGCCTGTGACTTCACCATTTGTCGCGGTGCGTCTCCAGCGAAATTCGTCTTTTTTATCCTGGTAAATATCCCATTTGTCACCGCCGCCCAAACTTTTTGGATTGCCGTTATAACCGTGACGTTCTGCATTGGCTACATTGGCAGCTTTCTGCGTATAGCCTTCACATGCTGCGCCAACAATATTGCCATTACTGGCCGTGCGACGCCAGCGATGCTCGCCGCGTTTATCTTCGTAAAATTCCCATTTATCGTTTTCACCTGCCATGAACTTCCCCTAATTTATATATACCCACCGAACCCGTTGCCCGGTCGTGGCGATCTTATAGCTGAAAATTTTCAGTATTACAATCCACAGTTTCAGTTTTAAGCTTTTTGCGGGCCGGTTGATACGGCGACCATGGCGGCGCGCAAAGTGCGCTCGCCAAGGGTGAAGCCGGTTTGCATCACCTGGGCGATATCGCCCTTGGTTTCCGTAGACGGAATTTGGGCAACGGCCTGGTGGAGATTGGGGTCAAATTTGCTGCCTTGGCCGGGCACGGGGCGGATACCGTGGCGGGAGAAAACGGCGATCAGTTCTTTTTCGGTCAGCTCAATCCCCTCCAATAAATGCTTTGCATTGTCCCCCAGCGCGCCCCGGGCTTTGTCGTCAATAACGCTTAACGCCCGGGCCAGATTATCGGAAACGGACAGCATATCGGCGCCGAAGCGTTCCACGGCATAAATACTGGCGGCTTTAACTTCCCGCTCGGCCCGTTTTTTGACATTTTGTGCTTCCGCCAATGCCCGCAAGCTTTGGTCTTTAATCATGGCCAGCTCGGCCTGCAAAGTTTCAATGCGCTGGCTGGCGATTTCTTCGGCGGATAATTCCGGCTCTTGGTTTTCGTCGAGGGTTTCATCGATTTGCGCTTGCAAGGCGTCCAGCTCCTTATCGGTCGGGAGACCATCTAAGTCGGGGCGGGTCAGATCAGGGTTTGTGTTTGTTGGTTTTGCCATTTTATACTCTAAAGCTTTCGTTGTAAAATCCGGCCTATCACATTGGCCGTATAGTCGACCAGCGGAATAATCCGGGCATAATTAATGCGGGTTGGCCCGATAACGCCAACTGCGCCGATAATTTTCTGATCCGTTCCTAAATAAGGCGCAACCACCACGGAAGAGCCAGACAGGCTAAACAATGGATTTTCCGCGCCGATAAATATTTTAACGCCTTTTGCGGTTTCCGCTTTATCCAAGAGAGCGATCAGTTCTTCCTTCCGTTCCAAATCTTCAAATAACAGTCCTATACGTTCCAAATCGGATTGCTGCTGCGCATTGTCAAGGAGTTGTGCCCGTCCGCGGACAATTAAATTACGCCGATCCGTGTTTTCATGCCCGCCGGCCCATTCCGCAAGCCCTTGTTTGACCAATATACTGGCTGCTTTGTCAAGAGCGGCTTGGCCTGATTTAATTTCGGCTAAGATATCGGTGCGGGCTTGCGATAGCCGTTTGCCTTTTAGGCGTCGGGCGAGGAAATTACCCGCCTGCTCCAAAGCCGCAGGGACAAGGCCGGTCGGAATATCCATAATCCGGTTTTCCACATGCCCGTCCTCATAAACCAATACGGCCAGGGCCTGGCCTGCGTCCAGCCCGACAAATTCGACATGGCGCAAAATCCCCGCTTGCGCCGGCGCCAAAACAAGCCCGGCGCCGCCCGCCAGCCCGGCCAAAGCCTGGGATGCATTTTGTAAAATGTTTTGGATATCGGACAAGGGCTGATTGCCGCCTGCTTGCAGCTGGGTTTCAATGGAGCGTCTTTCTGTGGCGCTTAGGGTGCCGATTTCGAGCAGGCCGTCAACAAACAGGCGCAAACCCTGATGGGTCGGCATGCGCCCGGCGCTCATATGGGTTGAAGACAGCAATCCAAGGTTCGCCAGGTCGGCCATCGTATTGCGAATAGAAGCGGGCGACAGCCCGGCTTGCTCACCGCTTTTCTGGCTTAGGGTGCGTGAGCCGACGGGCGCGCCGGTTTCGAGATAGCTCTCGACAATAGATTTAAAAATCGCCCGCGCCCGCGCGTCCAAATCTGACAAGGATAATGAAGTGGTTTGAAAATTCATGGGCGTATTTTGACATTTACAAACTGGCTATTCAAGCCCACTTACGATAAAGCTATGCAAAATTAGCAAAACAACTACAGGAAAAACCATGCGTCCCAACAACCGTGCCCTCGATGAATTGCGTTCTCTGTCACTGGAAATTGGCGTTTCGCCCTATGCAGAAGGCTCGTGCCTGATCAAATGCGGCGGCACCCATGTGTTGTGCATGGCCAGTATTGACGAAAATGTGCCGCGCTGGATGAAGGGGCGGGGCAAGGGCTGGGTGACGGCGGAATATGGCATGTTGCCGCGCTCGACCCATACAAGAATGCGGCGCGAGGCGGCCAGTGGACGCCAGGGCGGGCGGACAATGGAAATCCAGCGCCTGATCGCCAGGGCTTTGCGCGCCGGTGTTGATTTAAAGAAATTAGGCGAGCGGCAAATTGTCGTCGATTGTGACGTTTTGCAAGCCGACGGCGGCACGCGCACCGCAGCGATTACCGGCGCTTGGGTGGCCTTGCGTTTGGCAACACAATATTTGCTCGATGAAGGGGTGTTGGAACACGATCCGATTACGGATAATGTCGCGGCGGTGTCGTGCGGGATTGTCAAGGGCAGTTGCCGGCTCGATCTTGAATATGTCGAAGACAGCGCCGCCCAGGCCGATGCCAATTTCGTCCTCAGCGGCGCCGGCGGGATTATCGAAGTTCAAGCCAGCGCTGAAGGCGAACCATTTGCCAGCGATCAGTTCGAAACATTAATGACATTGGCCAAAAAAGGAATTGGCGAGCTTTGCGCTGCACAAATCATGGCGATCTCTAAAAAATGATTTATCCTGCCGCTTTGATGTCTTCGTCGGCCACATCGTCTGGCTCATACATCAACAGATCTGCCGGTTGACAATTTAACTCGCGGCACAGGGCTTCAAGGGTCGAGAAGCGCACGGCGCGGGCTTTGCCGGTTTTAAGGATAGACAAATTGGCTAAAGTAATCCCGACCCGCTCGGCAAGCTCGGTCAAGGACATACGCCGATCAAGCAAGACACGGTCTAGGTTTACACGTATGCTCATCCCACCCTCCTCCTTAAATCGTCAATTTTTGTTCGCGGCGCAGGCGGGTGCCTTCGCGGAAAACTTCTGCTAGAATAATGATCGCCAAAACAAGAAACCAGACATAAATCCGCAAATCCAATGTCATTGTCACCGTTTCACCGTCCCCTATTTGGCTGCCTTTGGTGGAAATCCAGGACAATAAAAAACCCGAAATAAGCCGCAAAATTTCAGCCGCCGCAACAACAATCCAAATTGTCCGCAGGCGGTTGGCATTTTCAGGGACGAAAGGATCGCCTTGTGCTAATGTTAGACAAATGAGCCGCAATTGCTTTAAAATCACCAAAAACGCGGCGGCGCTGACCGTCATGGTCAGCAAGCTCGCCATGGTGAAGACAGGGTCTATATCATCAAATAATTGCGATTGCAGCGGCTCCAGCCCGGCCAGCGCCAAAACGGATACGACAAACATGCCAAAAAAGATCACCAACAATACCCATGTTACCCAAGACAATACCGTGATCAACCGTCTTAAAAAAACGATTGATGTTCGGGGCTTGGCAGATGGTTGCCCGTCTTGGTAAAGAGGTTCTACGCTCATAAATGTCCTTGTGGTAATTATCGATAATCAATAATGGAGACAAAGGCAAGTGTTAAACAGGTTTTGAAGCATAGCCATTTGGATGCGCAAGGGTTAGGAAGCCATATGAAGACACAGATAAAAAAATTGGTGGTTGCTTCCCATAACGAAGGAAAAGTGCGCGAGATCCGCGATTTGCTCACGCCTTTTGGCGTGCAAACACAAAGTGCGGGCGAACTGGGCTTGGCGGATGTTGAGGAAACCGGGTTGACGTTCAAAGCCAATGCCTTGTTAAAAGCACGCGCTGCTGCCCAGGCCAGCGGCACGGCGTCATTGGCGGACGATAGCGGGTTGGCGGTTGATGCTTTGGGCGGCGCGCCGGGGATTTATTCGGCCCGCTGGGCGCAATTACCGGATACGGGGATGCGCAATTTCAACTATGCTATGGCCGGTATTTATGAGGAGATGAAAAAAGCCGGGGCGTTTGAGAGCGGAAATACCGGCGCGCAATTTATCTGTGCGTTGGCTTTGGTGTTTCCTGGCGGGGAGAGCTATGTTTATGAAGGCACGGTGCGCGGCGATATTATTTGGCCGGCGCGCGGCGATAAAGGCTTTGGCTATGATCCGATTTTTAAGGCTTATGGTGACAGCCAAAGTTTCGCAGAACTAGAGCCGGCCGAAAAACACGCCAAAAGCCACCGCGCCGATGCCTTCGGGCAATTAACCAAAGCCTGGTTTGGGACATGAAACCTATCGGTGTTTATATCCATTGGCCTTATTGCGCGCGGATTTGTCCTTATTGCGATTTTAATGTTTATAAAGATGATCCGGCGCAAGAACAAAATCTTGTGGCGGCAATTCTGGACAGCCTTAAATATTGGCGGCAAAAATCCGGGCCGCGGGCTTTGGCCAGTGTGCATTTTGGCGGCGGAACCCCGTCTTTAATGGCGCCGGATAATATGGCGAAAATCATTGACCTCGCCGTGCAGCTCTGGACGCCCGCCTCGGATTTGGAGGTCGGGTTGGAAGCTAATCCTAATGATATTTCGCTGGCGAAATTACAAGAATGGCGCCGGGCCGGTATTGAACGCTTGTCGGTCGGGGTGCAAAGTTTTGATGACGCTGTGCTTGGGTTTTTGGGACGTGATCATAAGGGGGCTGGTTCGCATATTGCTCTTGAGCAGGCGACCAGCGTGATGGCGCGTGTTTCGGCGGATCTGATTTATGGCTGGCGCGGCCAGTCTGTGACCCATTGGCAAGACGAATTGGTGTCGGCGCTGCGGCTGGGTTTGAACCATATCTCTACCTATCAATTGACCATTGAGGAAAAGACCGCCTTTGCTCGGGCGCAAAGCCGGGGCGATGTGAAAACGGTTGATGATGATATGAGCGCTGATCTTTATGAAGCCGGACAGCAGGTTTTACAAGGGGCGGGTTTTCAGTATTATGAAATATCCAATGCGGCGTGCTTGAAAAGCCACCGTTCGCGACACAATCTTATCTATTGGCAAGGCCTGGATTATGTCGGCGTTGGCCCTGGCGCTCATGGACGTTTGACACGGGACGGCCAGCGGTTTGCCACATTGGCCCCGTTAAAACCTGCAGGTTATATGGCCCGTAGCGCCCAAGAAAAATATCCGTTTTCGCCACAAACCGCCCTGAGCCCGCAAGCTTGGGCGCAGGAATATGTGTTGATGGGTTTGCGGATTAGCGACGGTATTTCCTTGACCCGTTACGAAAAGCTTTGCGCTCAAAAATTGGCGCCAGAACCTATTGCCCAATTTGTCGCCGATGGTTTGCTCAGCCTTTGTGGCGACACAATAGCTGCTACTGCGGCAGGCCGCCTGGTTCTCGACCGATTGAGCCATGAATTGTTGAACGGGCCCTAAGGCAGCATCATGCCTCTGAGCATGAAGAACAAAGCGGCGGAAAGACATGCGGCGATGGGGACAGTGAAAATCCAGGCACCGATGATTTTATAGAGCATGGAGCGTTCAACCAATTTGGCTTTATAGGCTTTTTTGATACGCCGTCTTTCCCACCATGTGATTTCTTCGTCGCGGGCTTTTTGTTTCAGCTCGCTTAGAAACAGTTTCTTCTGCTTGAGGGAGCGGGCGTCAAATTCGGTGAGGAAAGCTTCGATACTGGCTTCGTCTTTATTTTCTTCTTCGCGCATATGGCGCCTGATTTTGTCGATCTTCTGATTGTAATCGGTATTGAGGTATTCACGCAAGAAACCAACGCCGAAAATCCCGCCAACGGCAATATGGGTTGAGCTAACTGGCAGGCCCAATTGAGAGGCGATGATGACGGTTATGGCGGCGGCGAGGGCGACGCAAAAGGCCCTGACTTTATCCAGCTCGGTAATTTCCGTGCCGACGGTTTTAATCAATTTCGGGCCGTAAAGAGCCAAGCCCGTTGCAATACCAATTGAACCGATGAGCATGACCCATAAAGGAATGGCCGCCTTGACAACGATCTCGCCCGCCCGGGCTGCTTCGTAAATAGCGGCCAGAGGGCCAATGGCATTGGCCACATCATTGGAGCCGTGGGCGAAGCTTAAAAATGCGGCGCTGACAATCAGCGGGATGGTAAACAGGCGGTCAATACCTTGCTTGCTGCCCTCTATATTTGCCGCCCGTTTGGTGATGATTGTGCGCACAATAATATAGAAAATAATGGCGGCGAGCAGGCCCAACCCCAAAGCCGTAGGCAAGTTGATTGTTATGATCTTCTTAAGGCCTTTAAGGATGATATAGGTGGTAAAGACCCAGGCCATAATGCCGATGAGGATGGGCACGATTTTGACGGCTGCTGATTTCATATCCGTGCGGTATAAAACTGTGCGCTTGATGGCGTAAAGGAATGAGGCGGCGATAATACCGCCCATGGCAGGGGAAATAATCCAGCTGGCGACAATCTTTTGCACTTGATCCCAATCGGCAATACCCCAGCCACCAGCCGCAATGCCGGCCCCCATAACCCCGCCAACAATAGAATGGGTGGTCGAGACGGGCGCGCCGATAAAGGTGGCGATATTGACCCAGATGGCGGCGGACAACAAGGCGGCCAACATGACCCAGATAAAGGTGGATGTGTCCTGGATCATGGCCGGGTCGATAATGCCTTTTTTGATGGTATTGACCACGTCACCACCGGCGATAAGTGCGCCGCTGGCTTCAAAGATGACAGCGATAAAAATGGCACCGGTCAGGGTAAGGGCGCCTGCGCCCACTGCCGGCCCGACATTGTTAGCCGAATCATTAGCGCCAATATTAAGCGCCATATACCCCCCGACAATAGCCGCGATCAGCAGCAAGGTTGAATGGGTGCCGATGCCGCCGTAATTAGCATTAACAAACAGGAAAATCAGGACTAAAAACCCGCCGGCGCAGAGCAATCTCAAAGCGTCATATTTGGTCAAACTGGCGCGCTTGGAAGATGGGTTTTGCATAATATATCCGCTTAGTGCTTTATTCGCGCGGACTGTGCAATCTCTCAATCCAAGGGTCAATAGTTTTTAAACCCCGCCCCCTGATTTATTCCCTTGGTGTCTGGTTTGGGGTTTTGTGGGCTGAGCTTAAATGGCTGAGCCGCCAATGGTGATGTTGTCGATATACAGTGTCGGCTGACCCACGCCAACGGGGACGCTTTGACCAGCTTTGCCGCAGACGCCAATGCCGGGGTCCAGTTTCATATCATTGCCAATATGTCTGATCTGGGTCAGGACGGTGGGGCCGTCGCCGATCAGGGTTGCGCCTTTGACTGGTTCTTCGATTTTGCCGTCTCGTACCCTATAAGCTTCCGTGCATTGAAAGACAAATTTTCCCGATGTGATATCCACTTGTCCGCCGCCAAAATTGGTTGCGTACAGGCCGTCTTTAAGTTCGGCCAGGATTTCTTCGGGCGGCATATTGCCTGCCGTCATGAAGGTATTGGTCATTCTGGGCATGGGGGCGTGGGCAAAATCTTCGCGCCGACCATTGCCAGTAGCAGCCTTGCCCATAAGCCGGGCATTAAGCCTGTCTTGCATAAACCCTTTTAAAATGCCGTCTTCTACCAATACTGTGCGCTGCGTGGGGGTGCCTTCATCATCAATGTTAAGGGAGCCGCGCCGCCCTTCCAAAGCGCCGTCGTCAATAATGGTGACACCGGGCGCGGCGATGCGCTCACCCATCATATTGGCAAATGCAGATGTGCCTTTGCGGTTAAAATCGCCCTCCAGACCATGCCCAATGGCTTCGTGCAACAAAACCCCCGGCCAGCCAGGGCCGAGCACAACATCCATCATGCCAGCGGGCGCGGGGACGGCGCGTAAATTTACCCGCGCGCCGCGCACGGCTTCATCGGCGACGGCCTTCCATTGCTCGGGGGCAATATAATTATCGTAAGACGCCCGGCCGCCGCTGCCTGCATAGCCGTTTTCCCGCCTACCGTCTTTTTCAAGGGTGACGGAAATCGACAGGCGCACCAAAGGCCTTGCGTCGTCATAGCGCTCCCCGCCTGCGCGCAAGATAGCAATGGTGCGCCGTGTTGCTGACAGGCTGACGCTGACTTGAACAACCAGAGGATCCGCCGCGCGGCAATAGGCGTCTATTTCTTCTAAAAGTTCGACCTTGGGCGCAAATAAGGGATCGGCAATTGGGTCAATATCCGGGTAGAGCCGGATATTGGTGCGCGGCGGCGTTGCGCTTTGCACCGGTGTTGCGTGTCCGGATGTTGCCAAAGAGACGGCGCTGGCGGCGCGGGTTAAGGCGGCCACTGTCATGTCCGTGCCCTGGGCAAACCCGGTTGTCTCGCCGGCGACGCAGCGCAGGCCAAAGCCGCGTGTGGTGTCAAAGCTGGCGGTTTTTAACCGGCCATCATCAAATGTCAGGGCTTCGCTGGCACCGCGCTCCATGAACAGCTCCCCGTCATCGGCATTTTTAAGGGTTGCGTCGACGAGCCGCTGGGCTTGCTGCGCGTTTAATTCGCTGTCATCAAATACAAAGTCGGCCATAATTTGAAAATCCACTTAAAAAAATTAAATCTTTAGGGCTTTTGCCCGATTAATGGCTTGTCTTGCAAGCCCTAACCCCATATTTATGCACCACGATTATTAAAATGTGCGACAATGTGTCCGCAGGTTTTGGCTGCGCAAGCTTCGGATTTCGATTATCTTTATAATCGGCCCAGGCACCAGCAGGCTAAAGCATGAAAAGTGAGGGGATATGAAAATATCACGAATGGGATTGATCGGCGGTTTGATGGCATTGATGGCCACAGGAACTGCCTACGGGACAAATAAAAACGGCCCGACCGACGGCGACATCGGTTTGCAGCGATCTGTGACCCCCGTTATGGATTCGGTCACAGCCTTTAACAATTTATGGCTGGTGCCCTTGATGGCTGTTATTGTCGTCTTTGTTATGGTGTTGATGATTTATATCATGGTGCGATTTCGCGAAAAGGCCAATCCCGAACCCTCGACCACCAGCCACCATACAGGATTGGAAATCGCCTGGACAATTATTCCGGTTATCATCCTTGCTGTTTTGGCGGCGCCCAGCCTCAAATTGCTGTATTTCCAGGACATTATCCCGGAGGCCGATTTGGTGGTCAAAGCAACGGGGAATACCTGGAATTGGGAATATTCTTATCCGGATTACGAAAACATCGATGCCTATATCTCCAATATTGTTGATGTGGAATTGGCAGAAAAAAGAGATGCGAATAATGTCGCCTTAACCCACAGCCAAATTATTGATAAAATTCAAGCCCGCCCTGACGGGCAACCGAAATTGGACGGACGGCCTTATTTGCTGGCCAGTGACGCGCCTTTGGTGGTTCCGGTCGACAGTGTTGTTAAAGTTCTGGTGACGTCCAACAACAATCTACACGCCTTTGCCGTACCGCAATTTGGCATTAAAATCGATGCCATACCGGGACGGATCAACGAAACCTGGTTTAAGGTCAAAACGGGCGAAGAAGGCACATATTACGGACAATGCTCAGAGATTTGCGGTGTTCGTCATGCGTTCATGCCGATCGAGGTCGTGGTTGTCAGCAAGGTCGAATTTAAGCGCTGGGCAGCCAATGGCGGTAGCTTTGAGACACAAATTTCACAAAATTCTGGCAGTGCAGTCACTGCCGGGCTTCAATAGGGGGCCGAGATGGCAAATTCATATAGTGATGACGGTAAGCCGGGCTTTTTTACGCGCTGGTTCTTTTCAACCAATCATAAAGACATTGGCACGCTTTATTTGATCTTAGGCTTTATCGGCGGCATGGTCGGCGGATTTTTGTCCTTCATGATGCGCCTTGAACTGGGCGAGCCGGGGATACAGATATTCAGCAATCTCCATACTTATAATGTCTTTATCACCATGCACGGCCTGTTGATGATCTTCTTTATGGTTATGCCGATCATTATCGGCGGTCTGGGCAATTGGTTTGTACCCTTAATGATCGGGGCGCCGGATATGGCGTTTCCGCGCATGAATAATTTGTCGTTTTGGCTGTTGGCAATTGCGCTGATTTTGGGTGTTATCTCTATGTTTGTTCCGGGCGGTGCTGCGGGCAATGGATTTGGCGGCTCGTGGGTGATGTATCCGCCTTTGTCGACATCGGGCCATACGGGGCCGGCCTTTGATTTTCTGATTATGGGCATTGTCGCCGCCGGGTTTTCGTCGATTTTCGGGGCGATTAATTTCATCACCACCATCTTTAATATGCGCGCACCGGGCATGACCATGCATAAAATGCCGCTCTATGCCTGGAGTGTGTTGGTGACATCCTTCTTGTTATTGCTGTCCTTACCGGTATTGGCTGCGGCTATGTTCATGTTGTTTGCTGACCGGACAATGGGGACGGGCTTCTTTGATCCGGCCCTTGGCGGTGATCCCGTCATGTTCCAGCATTTGTTCTGGTTCTTTGG
>QIKS01000191.1 GCA_003233025.1 Hellea balneolensis
ACGAATTGAACCACCGGGCGCAAATCATCGCGCGTACGAAGACGCGCCCGTGATTTGATAAACCGGGGCCGCCTGGCCCGCAGCGCCTGATCTTCCAATATCCGGTACGCCCCGTCTTCAGGCACCACCCGCACACCATATTCCTCCAAAGCACTGCTGACCAACGCCATGAAATCCACTGCTTTCATCTCGCCAGAAGAACGCAATTGAACCACATCGGTAAGCTTGGCAACGCCCGGGCCGGTCACATAGGGAACTTTCAACATCTCGCCAAAAACAACATCAATAAATTCGGGCACGATAAGGGGGGAAACAAAAGCATCCACCTTGCCAACCGTGATACGCGGCGGGCGTCTGTTAATCCCGTCGCCCGCTCAAAGCCAGGCGCAATATTATCGCCGGGAACGTCTGTATCCGTTGTGGTTTTTGGCGCACGAATAACCTGAGAAGCCAAAGATGATTGCTTTAAGGTTTGGCTTTCAATAGAGCCTTCCGCAGGGTCAGCCGCGCCAAGATGCTCACATCCGGATAGGAAAATAACCCCCAGCACAGACAGGGACGCACCCAAAAAAAATGGTGGTTTTCCGTGTTTTTTAGCCATCTATCTCACCCAGCTTTCAATTCTTTTATGCAGTTTTATCATCTTCATTGGTTTCCAGGGTTTTCTTTTTCTTCGTGACCAACCTGACTTTCATAATTTACGACTTTAAATTCTTGCTCTTGGCCTTCATAAACAGCAATTACCCGCTCAAGGTCAATCATTTTTAATGTCCAGCCCGAGACAAGCGTCTCGCCAGCGCCGGCAACGATATTCTGATTATCAGCCAAGCGCAAATGAACTTGTGGTAAGCCCCCAAGCGTCGAAACGGCAATAATTGTCGGAAAAGCGGGAACGCCTCCCGCCCCTTCGGCAGGGTTTTGCGCGATAAGCGCCGCCCGTTTATCGGCTTCTGCCTGGGACAGGGGAAATAGACCGGACAATTTGAGCCGCTCGCTAATTGCGTCAAGCTCTCCAACATTTTCGCCCGCGCTTAAATCCTGCCACGGATCGGCGGCACTGGTGACGTCAACGACCGCCGGGCCAGCCTGCAGCCAGCCAATGACCGCCGCCAAAACCAGAGCGCCGGCGCTTATTTTTATAAACCGCTCCCGCATCTAAAACTCCTCCGCGCTCGCCACTTCAACCCGCATCGGCACCCGCCCGGAAACAACCAAACGAGAAGGTCTGTTTTGACGAATGGTAACGGACATATCCATAGCGATAATATGAGGCGTGTTTTTCGTCAATGCGCTCAGCACATCAATCACCCGTTCACCGTCGGGAATAAGTCCGCTCATTGTAAATTGCATAAAATCAACGGTGTCGATTGTGTCTGGCGGCGCAATATCGAGCTGTACACTTGTCATATTTGCTGCGCCGGCAATCGCGCGCAGTGATTGTTGCAGGCTGGCATCAATGACCCCATTGGTCGCGCCTGTCCAAATCTTCTGTTGGGCATTTTCGTGAAATTGCTCGCTGATCTCAAACCGTTTCGCCCAAATATCTGTGCCTTGGATTTGCTCAAGCTGGGCCAGTTCCAATCGGGCTTCTTGCGCTTTTACTTTCCTGGCCATTGTCGCCTCGGACAAATGCTGTGTGCCGAGCCAGGCGACAATAAATGCCAGCACCGTCAAGCCGTAAGCCGCTAAAGGCGTTATTTCTATATTTTTTATATCCGCAAGTCTTTTCATGGCTGACCTGCTATTTGGTAGGCTTTGATATCTTGTTGCAACTTAGCCCTGATCACCAGGACATTACGTGCATTTAAGGTAACACTCACATCGCTTAACACGGCAATGCTTTCCAAGCTGGCCACCAGGCTTGGCCCGGAAATATCCGGCTGCCCGAACAGCAGGATTTCAAGATTGCCGGATTGTAAATTGGCGGAGCGAATAACCACATCATACTGCGCCACGACGTGCGCTAACCCGTCCAGGCCGTACATAATACCGTTTTTATCACCCAAAACATCAAACTGGCGCGCCGCTGCCATATTGGCCAATGCTTTGCGTCTATCTGACAATATCAATGCTGAGGATTGGGACAGGGCAGCAATTTTATCGTCCAGCTGTGCTGTGCGCACGGTATGACGCGCATATTGCGCCCCTTGGTAAAAATTTATGACAGCAAAAACAAGCGCGCCGCCAACGACAACGTTCATAGGCGAGGCCAAATGGGCGAGCCTGTCTCTGTCAAAAGCCAAAACCGGCAAATTGCGGCGAAAAGGAACGGTTATAACCGCTGGTTGCGGCGGCAATTCGTCTCCCTCACCCAAAAAAGCAACCCGCATAAAAGCCTGCCATTGCCTTTGGCCCGGCTCCTTTGGCCACCAACGCGAGGCGCTTAAAAAGCCTTCATTCCAAACTTGGCCCTCAACCCCGTCCAGACATTGAACAAGCCGCACTCCTTCCTTACACCCCTCTCTGGCCAGACTTTCCGGCAAGGTGCGCCCGGTATAATCGGACGGGGCGACATAGCACCAAACCCCGGCGTTTGAGCCGTGCCTGTTTTTGACAATCCGTATTTTATTTTCTCGCGGTAAAGCTTCCTTGCCAGCGCGCAAATACGCGGCCTGCAAAGCACTGCGCCCTTTGCCTTTAAGCATAATGCTTCGAAACGAACACTGGGCGCGAGGAATGACAAGCAGGCGTTGGCCCTTGGCCGACGCGCCGTCAAGGCTGCGGGCAGTACCGTTACTCAGCGCGATAAGACGGGGAGAAAACAACATTCTTCAACTCACTAACAGGTCCAAGGTCAAACTTCGAAGGGTCGTCTAACACAACCCTTTCGTAAATACAAAATTTTCCAAAAGGTTTGCTCAAAGCATTGACTTTACGCTCAATCTCAAGAGCGCGCTGCGTTAAGCGCCCGTCGGAGCCTTGATAGGTAAAACTAAACCGCATCACGCCTGAAGGATAGGTATCATTGGCAAAAATAGCTTCAATATCATCGCGAGCAATATCGTCCAGAGACACCCCTCTATCCAGCTCCAGAGCGCGCACCAAATCCGGGGCCGCGAAACTTTTCTTGACAACGAAAAGTGTCGGACTGAGGGTTGCTTGCTCTTTCAAGCGCTGCATGTCCAGGGTTTGCAGCGGCTGTGACCATTTCAGCACAGCCTCCAGTTCACCGTAACTGCGCAGGGGAGAATTTGTCGGTGGCAATTTGTTATGCAAGCGGTAGCTCGCCCGTTCAGCACCGCGAAATTGCCGCCTGTTATCCTCATCCCGGTAATCAACCAAAGTAGCGGCCATGGTTTTGGCCGCTTCCGGCTGGACACCCAAGCTGGTGATCAATTTTTCAAGCAATGCCAGATCAGCATTATTAAGTGCAACAAGCCCTGCCGCGTCCCTATAGTGGACAATAACCGGGCCATAAGCCGTATCACTGCGCCTTACCCCCCCCGCAGCCGACCAAAATTCCGCGTCCGGACTTTCCCGCGCGCCCTTTGAAGGGCTGCCAAAAAGATCGCTGATATCGCGCTCGGCTTTTAAATCCAGCCCCCCTTCAACCGGAATGGCCGTCAGCACGGTAAAGATGGTTTCAGCTTCCGCGCTCATCAACGCCCACTGGGCATTTGTTTCCTCTTGAATGGCAGTGATTAACCGGCTTGTATTTTCAGTTCTCTGAATAGCGATGATACTGGCCATGGACAAGATCGCGATGGCCACCAAAACATAGGGCAAAACAAATCCACTTTGCGGATGAACCCTAGAATCGACCATCGGTGAGCTCCTGACGGAATGGCGGCTCATGGGCACCGGAGATCGGGGCAATCCAATCAATGAGCACCTCACCTACCTGCCCTCGAAGCCGGATAGCCAAAGGCAATTGCGCCATAGTCATAAAATTTTCGTCGTCAAAAAACCCAGGCGCAGGAATTTCGGCAGGTGGCCAGATTTCATACCAATGATGATCCTCACCAAGATATGAAAAAGAAGCCCGGTCAACATGGAAATTTTTGAGCGTCCACATATTTGTCGGCGTGGTTATCTGCAAATCAACACCGTCAGAACCGCCACCGACTAACACAAAGCTAAACGCCATCAGCACTTCGTCCTGCTCGGACGGCAGGCCCGTAGACAGACCTGAAAACTGGTTCGCGTCGCCTTTAAAAAAGGCGTCCGCTTGCTCTGGCCAAGCGGGTGTTAATCCGGCAATACTGCGCCGAAATGTCTTGCGCGCAATGGCTTCCTCCAAGGTTCTTTCCCCGGCAGATACCGCCCCGTCCGTGACGCGCAGCAACGTGCCCGTCGATTGAAAAAGCGCCAGGGATGCGAGAGACATAATGGCAAGAGCGATTAGGGTTTCCAAAAGTGTGAACCCTGATTGCAAACGCCCTATTGATCCTTGTTTCATTCCCAATCCTAACCCACAACAAATCCAGGCGCAAATTTTAACTGATCTTGTTTACACATGCGAATTTATGGCCTAGTCCGTCTTAACCATGACAACACTCTCACCAATTCTCATCCTTGGCATGCACCGCTCCGGCACGTCTTGTCTGGCGGGATGCTTGCAAGAAGCGGGCTTGTTTCTTGGTGATGTCAACACCGAGGCCGGATTTAACAAAAAAGGCAATCGGGAAAACCAAACCGTCATGGCCCTGCATGACGCCGTCTTAAAACGCACAAAAAACACATGGGACAAACCGCCACAAACCGAACCGAAATGGAGCAAGCCGCATGCGGCAAGGTTGGAAAAATTTATTGCAAAAATGCCGGCAAGGAAAATATGGGGCGTGAAAGATCCACGGGCTTTGTTGCTTATATCAGGGTGGGAAGCCATCTGCGCGCCCCATTTTATCGGTACGTTCAGACACCCCGAACAAACCGCCGCGTCTCTTGTCCACAGGGCCAAAGCCTGGGAACAACCCATGACAAAGACAGATGCTTATGATTTGTGGGAAATCTATAATATGAAATTGCTAACTCTCTATGCCCGCAAGCCCTTTGATATTATTCGCTATGACATACCCATTGACGATTATCATACGAAGCTGGCAAAAGCTTGCGCAAAACTGGGGCTGCAATTCCCCCAAAACCCGACATTCAGAAGCGCCTCTTTACACAATCATGATGATGGTCAGGCAAAAATACCAAGCCAGCTCAAGGTAATATGGGAGGCTCTCAATGCCGTGGCTCGCTAAGAAAAAACCCCTCATCAGCGTTATCATCATTGCCTATAATATGGCCCGTGAAATCCCGCGTACCGTGCAATCATTTTTGCCTGGCTATCAGCAAGGGGTTGGCGCAGACGAAATTGAAATTATCGTCATGGAAAATGGCTCCCCTGATCCTGTCCCCGAAGATATCATCGCAAGCTGGCCGAAAAATGTGCGCTATGTAAACGTACAAAACCCGCATCCTTCGCCCGCCCAAGCTTTAAACCAGGGGATCGCTATGGCGCGTGGCAATTGGGTTTGTCCGGTGATTGACGGGGCGCGCATGGTCACGCCCGGGATTTTTAAAGACGCAAAAATATTGATGGACTGCTATGACAACCCTCTCATCGCCACATTGGGGTTTCATCTGGGTGATAAAGTTCAGCAAGAAAATATAAAATACGGCTATAACCAAGACGCCGAAGACGCGTTATTGCGCTCTATTGACTGGCCCAATTTTCCCTATCGTCTGTTTAATATTGCTGCCCTCGGTGGCTCCGCCAGAGGGGCATGGCTCAACGCCATTGCAGAAAGCAATGTTTTGGTGATGAAAAAAAGCTTTTATCAACAATTGGGCGGCTATGACCCCGCTTTTGATATCCCTGGCGGCGGGCTGGTTAATCTGGATTTCTTCAAACGCGCCATTGATCATGCCGACAGCCACTATGTCTTACTGCTCGCAGAGGGCAGTTTTCACCAATATCACGGCGGTGTGACAACATCACGGCCCGTGGGCGAAACCAGCCTTGAAGATAAAACCCGCACCACATGGGAGATTTACGCAGAGCAATACGAAAATATTCGCGGAGTTCCCTATAGTACTTCCTTACAAATACCGATAATTTATGGTCAAATGCGGCCAGAAATTCTTCGCATTATGGTTGAGGCCACCTCGCATATTCACACCCCCTCACAGAACTGATATTTCTTTTGACAACACCCCTTGGATAAAACCTCGCCTTGGCGATAAAAAACTGATACCCCCAGCCCATGGCCAAATACCGATATAAAGCCTTGAACCAAAAAGGAGACACAGTGCGCGGTGTCATTGACGCCGCGTCGCAAGAAGCCGCCTATGATATGGTGCAAGCCCGCTCGCTAGATGTGTTCAAATTGAGCAAAGTATCTGAGAACGTTCAACTTTTTAAAGCTCGCGGCAAAACCAAACGCAAAGATATGGCCCGCTATATTCGCCAGCTCGCCACCTTGCTCGGCGCCGGGGTGACGCTTTTGGACGCCCTCAAAAGCCTGTCCAAATCCAACGCCCACCCTGCTTTGGCCAATGCATCCAACGCCCTGCGCAAGGATTTGCGCGCCGGCAAGCGCCTGTCCGCAGCTATGGAAAAGCACTTGCCCACCCTCCCCCCTTATGTGGCAAGGCTTGCCGAGCTGGGCGAGGCAACCGGGCGTTCGGCAAAAGCGCTTACCGACGCGGCTGACCGCATGGAATATGAAGAAAATTTGCGCACGGAAATTCGCACTGCCCTGTCCTATCCGGTTTTCTTAAGCGTCATTGGCAGTGTGATTGTCTTTTTGCTGTTTTTGTTCGTTGTGCCCAGATTTGGCGCTTTGATTGGATCCAAAAGCGACAGCCTGCCGGCCATGTCCAAATTTGTCATCAGCGCCGGCACGGGCTTGCGTGATAATCTCGTCCCGACACTGGCCGTATTTGGCGCCCTCATGGGCGGACTGATTTTTGTAACCCGTCAGCAGAAGGCGCGAAGACGGGTGCGCAGCCTGTTTGAAACCCTGCCGGTCATTGGCCCGGTGCTTATTCAATCAGAGCTGGGCGGTTGGGCGCGCACGGTCGGCATTGCCCTTGATAATGGGGCTGATCTGCTCTCGGCCCTCCGGCTCGGGCAATTTGGCCTGCGCTCCGAACGACTGCGCCAAGGCTTTGACAGGGCGCGCATCGATATCCGGGCCGGGCGCAATATTGATGAGGTATTGGCCGAAGCCGTGCCGGATTTTGACCCCCTTGCCATTGACCTCATTCGAACCGGGCGCACGTCGGGCAGCCTGGCGGACATGTTGTTATTTATTGGCAAAACTCAGGAAAAAGAAGCACGAGAATTATCCAAACGCCTGGCCACCCTCGCCGAACCGATCGCGATTTTGGTGATTGCCGGGATTGTCGGCACGGTTGTGATCAGCATCGTCATGGCTATGACCAGCTTGTATGATTTTGGTTAAATGATTTTGGCCAGATGATTTTGGCTAGGCTTTTGGTTTAACGATCTCGTCATAGCACTTGATCGCATCATCCAGAGAGCCAAAATACATTTGCTCACCTTTATGCAAAACCAAGCCTTTTGTGCATAATTGCTTTAACAGCGCCACGCTGTGCGACGCCAAAACAAGGGAGCGGCTGCCCTCGACCAGACCATCCATACGGGTTTTTACCTTTGCTTTAAAGCGGGCATCCCCGGCGCCAAGCCATTCGTCCATCAGCAAAATATCCGGCGTTATCATCGTCGAAACGGCAAAGGCCAAACGCAGACGCATGCCCGATGAATAGGTGTCAAACACCTTGTGAATATCATCGCCAAGTTCGGTAAATTCCATAATGTCAGGAAGTTTTTGTTTAATCTCCCCTAAGGAAATCCCCATTTGTAGCCCGCGCAAATAAATGTTCTCCAGCCCTGTCGCCTCGGCCTGCATCCCCATGGAAACATCAAACAAACCCTTGGCTTGACCCTGCACTTCCAGATGTCCGGATGTGGGAAAATAAATCCCTGCCAACAGACGCAAGAGCGTGCTTTTGCCCGCGCCATTTAAGCCCAAAATCCCCAGCCGGTCGCCGGGATAAATTTCAAAGCTAATATCATGCAAGACAGGCACGGACTTGCGCAAAGAGCGGGAGAAATAAAAATCGAGCAAAAACCGAACCGGGCTGGTCATGATTTTGCGGTCGGCCGGCGTAATGGTCGGAAAATCCAGGCCGATATTTTGGGCGCGCAACAAAGGAGCAGGCATCATTGTCTCTCCTATAACCAGGTTGGAAGCTGCTTGGCAAAGCGGGCATTAAAAATATAAGCCGCCGTCAACCCCAAAACCGTAATGGTGATAACAACAATCCAGCTCAGAGGTGCGATGGGCGTGCCCAATATGGGGGCGCGAATCAATTCCAGGAAATGATGAAAAGGGTTGAGGCTTAAATAAGGCCCCAAAATACCGCCGCGGCCCTCAGCTTCAGGCATCCAGATAATCGGCGTAATAAAAAACATAACGCCCATCAACGCAGATATTATCTCACTAATATCCCGGTAGCGCGCTCCTAAAATACCAAAGACAACCCCGTACCAAAATCCGTTGGCAATCAAAAAAATCAAACCAATTATGCTGACAAATGCATAAGGGGTAAGCGCCCAGCGAAAAACGAAATACACCCCGACGGCCACTAAAATATGATGGGCAAATTGCAACAGGGAATTAAACAGATTGACCATGACCAAATCGAGAAGCTTGGTGCCGCTATGGATCATTTGTGGTCGGTTATGAAAAACCACATTGGTGCCGCTATTCATCAATGACGTCATCAACGACCAGACAATAATGCCAAAGGCCAGATGGGGCACAAAGACGGCCAGCTCCACATTCATAATAACCGAGAACAAAAGCCCCAACATGGTGATAAACATCAAAGGCCCCACCAATAACCAAATCGGGCCAAGCATGGTTTTACGGTAACGCACAGCGATTTTAAACCAGGATGCATAAAACCAGTATTGCCACCGCCCTTTATCGATTTTTAACATCTGCATTCCCGTTTCTATTTGTCCGGTGTAACCAAATTTTCCCTTAAAGCTATAATTTAATCTAACCTAGGGCCTGTGGACATTTAGGACAGGGCACCGGCACTGGCCCTAAAGCGTTTCCACTTTCTCTGCTTTCATTAAAATAACACGGGTAACATTGGGGTCTTCGTCCCTGAATTTGGCGAACCCCGTCCCCTCTGCCAAATACGCAATCTCCAGACCCGCGCCGTCGACATTGGCAACAAAATCCTCGGTCTTGATAAACCGGCGATAATGACCATCGGAGCGCTCGTCCTCGCTGATGGTGTTACCTTCTTGTTTGCGGGCGTCATTTGAATTTCTAAACTCCAGCAAAATTTTTCCGCCGGGCGCCAGCATTGCCTTCGCCGTGTTTAAAAACCGGTTTTGCCCATCTTGCGTAATGGCGTGCATGACAAATCTGGAGTAAATCACATCAAAGCTCGCCGCCCGTTTTTGCTCAAATTTTTGCACTTGGGCCACATCATAAATGTTTAAAACCTCTGCCTCAATTGCGCTTTTTATCACCTCGCCCTTGGCTTTGACCAGCTCAACAGCTTGGGCGGAATAATCGCACGCCAGAACATCATGGCCAATTTGGGATAAGAACAAAGCGTCGCGCCCATTGCCACACCCAAAATCGAGCAGCCGGGACCTCGCCCCGATTTCGGAAGCACAAAATGCGGCGAACTGGCTCGGGTATTCCGCCCAGACATCATTGGATTTTTTATCCGCATAATACCCGTCCCAATATTGTTTATTATTGTTGACGGAAAAGCCCTGAAACGGCGACCAGTCAATACTTTCATACCGAAACTCCGGATTGGGCGTCTGCCAATCGGGGCCGTAAATCGCTTCTAACACAGCGGGTGGATTGTTGGGAGCCACCATAGCTACGCCTTCAATATCAATCGTGCCAAAGGGCAGAACATCCGTGGCAATCGCGCGGCCCGGAACACCAAAATACATATAAAAATCTTCGTCGACACTCCAGGAGACGAAAAATTCTATGGTCATATAAATGCCCTCTTTATACCATTTTCCAATCTTGAAATGACCATTGGTTTCAACGACGACCCGGTGGGATACGGTCTCAAGATAGCGGATAAGGCGGCGACATTCACTGACCACATCTGCCTTTTCTTCGGCCTCGACATGGAAGCACAAATCAATATCAAAATCATGGGAAATCATTTTGCCGTCGCGCTGCGCGCCCAACAAACAACCATAACTTAGATAAATATCAATACCCGTATTGGCTTTGATATCGTCCATGATTTTTACACAATATTGCAAGCGCTCCGTCCGCTCTGCGCTTTCCATAGCCGCAAAAGATTTGGCTTTAGTCCCCCATTGGGTCGTTACCATATGTTCGTCGCTCATACTTTCTCCGCGTCTTTTATATCAGGCTTAAAATGCTTTTTGTGCTGTGATTATTCGAGAAGGAGGCGACCAGTTAATGCCGCGTTCGGGCAGGTTTTTTGTATGTACTTCGACATTTCTAAACCCGGCCCAAAACAGCTCTTCTTCAATTCTCTGCCTATTAAACAAGCGCACTTCCAATGTCTTGCCCGGCCCGCCGTGAAAACACGGGTTTTCTTCGCGCACCATATACCCGCCCCCATATTCCAAATCAGCAATCCAGCTGCCAGATTCGAGCTGCTTTGAGGTATAATTGACCAAGCCAGGATAATGTTCCTTATGAGGGCCTTTATTGATGAAAGGCACGGTCAAAATAAAATGCCCGCCCTTTTTTAAAACCTTATTGGCACCGCGAAACGCGTGGCAAGGATGGGCCAAAACATGCTCAAAAACATCGGCGGATATCAACGCGTCATAACGGCCTAAATGCTCCTCCTGCGGCTCGGTGATATCCAGAAAAGGCTCCGTGTGATAATAGGTGTTAAGATAGCTGCATTTCTTGGCCAGCACCGCTGAATAAGTCGGCCCGTCCGACAGACCAACCACGTGAATATTGTTATCTTTCTTAACCTTGGACAAAGGCCCGTCACTGCCAAAAACATATTTGGACAAGCAATAAGCTATGGCTTGCGCCCGCCCGGAACTGCCACACCCCGTACACAATTTTCCTTCACGCAGGATTTTGCTCGTGTCCAGCTCATATTGATGCGCGCACAAAGAACATGTGGCCAAAACAATGCCTTCTGGCAATTCAGCCTTTATGCGTTTTTTGCGCTTAAACATAAGCAAAACTTTCCACATATATGATTAAGCTTGCCACTAAGACAATTCACTATGATCAAATTGCAGCGCCGTTTTCCCGCGCTGTTTTCGGTATTTATGGGCTTGCCATACGCCCCATTTTTTTTCAAATGTTTTTTTGTTTTTGTCAAACAAGGCTTGGCGTTCAC
>QIKS01000042.1 GCA_003233025.1 Hellea balneolensis
TGCGCCGGAACGCCCGACCAAACCTCACCCGCTGGGACGTCGCTCATGGCTCCGCTACCAGCAGCCATTGTCGCGCCGTCGCCAACGCTCAGGTGATCAGCAAGCCCGACCTGTCCGCCCATCACCACCGCTGTTCCAATCACGCAACTGCCGGAAATACCGACATGAGCAGCGAAAATACAATGGGGGCCGATTTGCACATTATGGCCGATTTGCACCTGATTATCGAATTTGCAGCCTTTGCCAATATGGGTTTTGCCGAACATGCCCCGGTCAATTGTGGTCAGGCAGCCAATGCTGACATTATCTTCAATGACCACATGACCAAGATGGGGAATATCAACCCCGCCTTTATCCGACGGCGCAACGCCAAACCCGGCTGCGCCAATGACGGCACCGTGTTGCACCACACAATTATCGCCCATATGACAGAACTCAACAACCACATTGGCCCCGATACGACAATTTTCCCCGATCACGACATTAGGCCCAATCACTGCATTGGCCGAGATTTTACTACCCTTGCCGATTTTAGCCCCCTCGCCAATCACGCAGCCCGGCCCGACATCGATATGGGCGTAACCAGCCAAATCATGGCGGCCATAATCAAGGGGACGGTAGAGGCGGGATATAATATGGGCAAATTGCGCCCGGGGGTAATCACAAATGATTGCCACCCCGTCATTATCTTCAATCACCTGCGCATGTTCAGCGCGAACCAAACAAGCAGACGCCCGGCTCTTGGCGCCTAGGTCTTTGGCTTTGCGGCGACCATCAAAATAGCTAATGTCGCCCGTACTGGCGCGATCAAAAGGCTGGGCATGCTCAATGAGCATGTCCCCAATTTTACCTTTCGGTATTTGGCAATCCAGCCCCTCCAGCAATTCTCTAAGCGGTCGAGGCCCCAGACGGCGATAAAAACTCTCTCTCATCCCCGCCCTGGACATAGATGGTTATCTTGCGGCCAGAGGCAGAGGTTGACGCGGCAGTCTCTCGCGGGTCACAGCGACTGTCTTAAGTTGGCTGTTTAACCGGCTGATGACATCCTCGGTGATATCGACCGTTTTCGCACTGTAAATCACCAACGATCGATCTAAAATCAAATCCGCACCGCGCTCGGCTACCATGGTTTCGAGAATAGTAGACAGCCGTTGATTGATCTGCGCAATTGCTTTTTGCTCGGTAATCTGTAGCTCTTTTTGCTTGTAACTGGCTTCAAGTTTCGCCTTGTTGTCTTTTTCCTGCAAAGATTGGGCGCGCTGTTGTAAGTCGGTACGGGTTCTCAGCGCGTCAGCACTCATGCCTTTAAGCTCGGCTGCCAAGCTGTCACGTTCGGTTAACATAGGGGTGACTTGAGCTTGCAGCTCAGCTTCCATTTGCGCGCCAATCGATTCGATTTGGCGCTTGACATGTTGACCGACCTCAGAGGTTTTCAAAACTCTGTTTTGATCAACCACGAGAATTGTTGTTTGTGCAAGCGCGGTGCTTGACAGAACAATCAGGGCGCCCATGCTGAGAGCGACCGCCTTAAATATGTTTATAATTTTCATTTTAGAACCTTGTACTTGTGTTGAATTGGAATGATTCTCTTTCGTCGAAATCTTCCTTGGTTATGGGTACGGTGAAGTCAAACCGGATGGGGCCAAAGGGCGATTCCCAAAAAACGCTGACCCCGGCTGTTGTCCGCAATGACAAATCATCCCTTATGATGAACGCGGGATCATTGAGTATCCTAAATTCATCATCCAGAAGACCGACCGTCCCTGTTTCGATAAACAAACTACCAAGAAGTGACGGAATGGGAAGGGGAAAACTCACCTCAAGGGTTGCCTGGCCAAACAAATTGCCGCCAAGAGCATTTAAGCGCTGATTATCTGACACGCGCACAACCCGCGGCCCGATACCGGCAACATCAAATCCGCGGAATGTATTGGAGCCTTTAAAGAAGCGGTCATTAATCTGTATATTGTCACCGCCCCAGCCAGTAATATAGCCGCCAGCCAATGTCCCGGTCGCAACGATATTGTTGAAAAGACCATAATAAACATTGCCGCTAAATTCCGAGCGAATATATTTCACATCGCCGCCCAAACCGGCAAAATCTTGCGTAAAGAACAAATCAAAGCCGCGGGTCGGCTCGATAGGGTCATTTCGTTTGTCCCAGATAAATGTGTAGCCAAGGATAGACGACAATCTGTTATTGTCCTGCAAGCAAAGCTGGGGGTTGCTTATGGTCAGGGCGCCTGTACATGCAACCGATTCCTGGCGCAATGTATAGCGTGCTGATATTCTGGTGAACTCGGTAACGGCAAAGCCAAGCGAGCCTTGCACCCCTCTGCGTGTTGAGCGAAAACCGGCTTCATCAAAGAAATCACTGGTGACGTTGAAAATTTGTATACCCGCAGCAAGATTGCGGTCTAAAAACCGGGGTTCGGTAAATCTGAGATCAATCTCGGTTGTGTTGGAACTGGCCCGGATCAAAAACCGCAAAAGCTGGCCCCGGCCACGTAAATTTCTCTGGGTGACGGAAAAATCAACCAAAAATGCATTGGCTGATGAGAAACCCGCCGAAAACGCCAACTCTCCTGTTGGCTGCTCAACAACTTTAACTTCGACAATCGCCCGGTCTGGCGACGAGCCTTGCACCTCGGTAATTTCAACCTCTTCGAAAAACCGCAAAGAGCGCACGCGGTTGCGCGAGCGGTCGAGCAAAATTCGGTTAAAAGCATCGCCCTCGACCAATTCCATTTCGCGCCGAATGACATAATCCAATGTGGTTGTATTCCCGACAATATCGATGCGTTCAATATAAACACGCGGGCCTTCAACCAGTTGAAAGATCAGATCAACGGTTTTATCTTCCCGGTTTCGGGAAAAACGCGGTTGAATATCAACGAAAGCAAAACCGGCGGCACCGGAAGCCAATGTCAACAGATCAATAGCCCCCTCAACCTCACTCGATTTGAATATATCTCCAGATCTAATCGGAACAATCGCAGTTAAAATCGCTGCATTCAGTTCTTCAAGATCGGTTTCTACAGAAACATCGCCCCAAGTATATTCATCGCCCTCATCGACCGTAAAGGTGATGTGAAAATCTTTCTGGTTTGGGACCAATTTGGCCACAGCCGAGACAACCCGAAAATCAGCAAAGCCTCTATTCGTGTAAAATGTCCTGACCTGCTCGCGGTCAAATTCCAAACGGCCCGGATCATAATTATCATTTGAGGAAAAAATCTTGTACCAAGAGCTTTCCTTTGTCGCCAATTCCTTACGCAACCGGCTATCAGAATATTCATTATTGCCGATAAAATTGATCCGGCGCACGCCTGTGACCGGGCCTTCGGTAATCTCAAAGATCAAATCAACCCGGTTTTGCGCTTTTTGAACCACTTTGGGCACCACCTGCGCGGCAAAGCGACCGGACTGGCTATATAGATCAATAATTCGCTGCACATCGGCCTGTATGCGCGCACGGGTGAAAATCGACCTGGGCGCGGCTTCCAGCTCATCGGTTATTTTATCATCTTTCAGGGCTTTATTGCCTTCCAGTATCACCCGGTTAATGATCGGGTTCTCGACAACCCTGATCAGCAAATCACCGTCGGTTTCTTCGATGAGGACATCGGCAAACAATCCGGTGGCAAACAGGGTTTTCACCGACAAATCAATCCGCCCGGCGTCATAACGGTCGCCTGGTGCAATCAGCAGATAAGAGGCGACGGTATTGGCTTCAACCCGCTGGTTGCCGGTAACTCGGATGGTTTTAATTGTTACTGGCGCTTGCGGCACTAAACCCGCCTCTTGGGCGCTGGCCGTTTGAACGGGAACAAGGCTCGCCGCAAGAAATAAAACCAGGCACAAGCACGCGGCCCGAAGGGCAGATATCGTATAAGACGTAGAAATATCTGTCATACCCATTTCGCGCATTTATCCCGTGTTGGTGAACAAATCCGGGACATAACCGATATCGTTCCATGTTAAAACCAAGAACAAGGTCAAGAGGATGGCAAAGCCTATTCTAAACCCTATTTCCTGCGCACGCTCGCTCAGCGGACGACGCATAATGGCTTCATAGCCATAGTAGAGCAAATGTCCACCATCTAAAACAGGAATTGGCATTAAATTTGCGAAACCTAAGCCAACAGACAGCGCCGCTGCCAACCCCAATAGACGCCGCAACATGGTTTCGGCTTTTTGTTTAAAGCTGCCTTGTGAATTGGCGGCGTCAATACCGACTTTACCAGTAATGGCAGCAATTTTAACAATACTGCCCAAAGCCTTGCCATCTTCCTTGCCTTGAAATATCCGGCCAATGTATTTCCCGGTCATGGCGACCGAGTTGTAAACATTGCTCACCCCATAGCCAGCAGCCCCTAAAACCGTGTAGCTCTCTCTTGTTACGTCGCTTCTAAAGGTAACGCCAATCATGCCGCCGGTATATTTCCCGCCAATGGCATCTGTGCGGTTTTGGCGCTGCGGCACCACTGATAACGCCGTCAATGTGCCGCCCCGATTGACAACCACCTGCAATCGTTCGTCCGAATTTAGTGTAATTATTTGAGAAACCGCATTGATATCACCAGCTTTTTTGCCATTAATGCTGACAAATTCATCGCCCGGTAAAAATCCTGCCTGCTCGGCAACCCCGCCGGGGGTCAATTCCGTAATTTTCGCCTTGCTGCTATAGGTGCCGTAGGCCAAAGCCAGCCCCATATAAATAATCGCCGCCAGCAAAAAATTCGCCACCGGCCCCGCCAAAACCACCAAAGAACGCTGCCAGAGCGGCTTAAAATGCAAACATGTCTTCCAGGCATCTTTGCCGTGCTTGCTGTTCATATCCGCCTTGATTTTCTTGAGGCGCTCTACATCTGGATTGCTGGCCGCGCCTGCGTCGCCCATAAATTTCACATAACCGCCCAGAGGAATACGGCCAATTACCCACTGGGTGCCAGAGCGTCCGCGCCAGCTGGCAATCGGCTTGCCAAACCCGACAGAAAACCGCTCAACCGCTACATTGAAAAACCGCGCAACACTGTAATGTCCCATTTCATGAATAAACACGAGCAAGCCCAGCAGCAGTGCAAAGCTGCCAAAGAAAACCATTGTATTCAATACGCCCTGTATCATCTTCCCTTACCCTAAACCTTGCTTAGCGATAATCGCAGACGCTGTTTCGCGGGCGCGCCCGTCAATGTCCAAAACCTGTTCTATCGCCTCTAAAGGTTTAGCGAAGCCCGGCTCGTTTTCAAAGACATTTAGCACATTGTCGCAACAATCGGTAATCCCGGTGAACTTTATCCGGCCGGCCAAGAAAGCCGCAACGGCAATCTCATTGCTTGCATTAAGAACCGTTGGCGCCGCCCCGCCGGTGATAAGGGCATTTCGTGCCAAGCCAAGGGCCGGGAATTTCTCCGTGTCCGGCAGCTCGAAATCAAGCCTGGCGATTGCCGCCAAATCCAGCGGTTTAACCGATGTTTCCATACGCGCCGGCCAGGCCAAAGCATAGGCGATAGGTGTGCGCATATCCGGCGATCCCAATTGGGCTAGCACCGAACCATCCACATATTCCACCATAGAATGAATGATCGATTGCGGATGGATAATGATATCAATCTGCTCTTGGGGGGTATCAAATAAATAACTGGCCTCGATCAACTCCAGCCCTTTATTCATCAAGCTGGCACTGTCGATGGAGATTTTATCACCCATCGCCCAGACCGGGTGGGCCAATGCTTGTTTCGGGCTTGCATTTTCAAGTTGCTGCTTGGAGAACTGTCTAAATGGCCCGCCGGACGCCGTTAAAATAAGCTTGCGCACTTCATCCGGGCGCTCGGCGTTTAAAACCTGAAAAATCGCATTATGCTCGGAATCAACCGGCAGGATTGTCGCGCCGTATTGCTGGGCGCATTGCATAAACAAAACGCCGGCGCACACCAGACATTCCTTATTGGCCAATCCAATATAGCACCCCTGCTGCACCGCCGCCAATGTCGGCTGCAACCCGGCAGCGCCGACAATGGCCGCCATAACGAAATCCGCCTCAAGCCGCCCGGCCTCGATCAAGGCCATGCGGCCAAAACCAATTTCTATGCCGGTTCCGGCCAAAGCATCTCTGAGATAATCTTTTTGGCTCTCATCACTAAGAACAATATTTTGTGGTTTAAATTCAAGGGCTTGCTTAGCTAACTTCACTGCATTTGTGTGGGCGGTTAAGCAGGTAACCGTAAATTCACCCGGCTTGGCGTGCCTGATTAAATCAAGCGTGTTTTCGCCAACAGACCCCGTAGAGCCTAATATGGTAATCCGTTTGGCCATATCAGATCGGCAAGAACCCTGCGCTCAGCCCCGGCCAAACCAGTAAAAATCCGGTGGACAGCAAAACCGCCAACATTAACGAATCGACCCTATCGAGCAATCCCCCGTGCCCCGGCAATACCCCGCCAGCATCTTTGACCTCCAAAATCCGCTTGATATAGCTTTCCAAAAAATCGCCCCACACCGCAAATAAGACAATCGGCAAGGCCAGCAACAACCCGGTTAAGGGGCTAAACCCGATGAAAAACGCGCTTATCGCCCCGATAACTGCCGCCATGACACCGCCGACAATAAATCCCGACCAGGTTTTATTGGGGCTAATTTTGGGAGCCAATTTTGGCCCCTTTAACAAGGAGCCGCCAAGATAGGCAAAACTATCGGCGGCGACAACAACGGCCAAAACAAACATCAACATCAAAAACCCTGGCGCCGCCGGGCCAATTCCGCTGCCGCGCAGCCATAAAATCGCCAGGCTGGGGATAATGATGTAAAACGGCCCCAATATAGCCCAGATAAGCCCGCCCTGCTTGAGCCTGATTAAAACCGCCAGCCCGGCGCATATGCACACGACCAAAAACCCAAGCTGCCAATTTTGGTATAGGGCGGCGCAAAGCGCCAAAACCACGCCTAATAAATGTACGCAATAACTCGGCCACCCGGCTTGTTTATCGCTCATCCTTACCCATTCCCACATCATTCTAAGGGTGAAAACCAGTACCAAGACCATAAAAACCCAACCGCCAAAATAAACTGGAAATCCGCAAATCCCTATTAAGGCTAAACCTGAAACCGCGCGCACCCCAAGAGTTTTCAACTTGCTTGCTTTGCCGATTTCTGTCCCCGCCTCCGCCATTTTAAGCCACTTCCGCCGCACCAAGATTGCCAAAGCGGCGATCGCGGCACTGATAGGCTTGGACGGCTTTTTGTAAATCCGAAACCGTAAAATCTGGCCAGAGCGTATCGGTGAAGACGAATTCCGCATAAGCCGCCTGCCAAAGCAGGAAATTGCTAATCCGGTGTTCGCCGCTGGTGCGAATGACCAGATCAGGCGACGGTAGGCCGTCCGTATCAAGATAGGATGCAAACCCGACCTCATCAAGGGCATTTGCCTCGACATTTCCAAGCTTGACATCGGCGGCATAGGCACGGGCGGCGCGGATAATTTCGTCCCGTCCGCCGTAATTAAACGCGATATTGAGATAAAAATCCCTATTGTCTTTGGTCTGGTTTTCAACCCTGTCAAGCAAGGCACACATGCTCGGCGTCAAGCCGTCCCGTGAGCCTAATATCCGGATTTTCACACCCCTTTTGTCCAGGCTTTGCAAATCCTCATCAACATATTTACGCAGCAAATCAAAAAGCGCTGAAATCTCGGCTTTCGGCCTGTTCCAGTTTTCTGTCGAAAAGCTATATAAGGTCAGGCACTCAACACCAATTTCCGCTGCCCCCTCAACCACACGGCGCACGGCCTTGACCCCTTCTTGATGGCCAAACAAGCGCGGCCTGTGCCGGGCGCTCGCCCAGCGGCCATTGCCGTCCATAATAATGGCGATATGAGCGGGAAAATTCCGCCCGTCTATTTTGGGCGCACCAGACATTAAACCTGCATGATCTCCTCGGTTTTAACCGTCAGCGCGCTGTCAATCGCCTCAATATGTTCATCGGTGGCTTTTTGCACATCATCGCTGTGTTTCTTATGCTCATCTTCGCTGATCTTGGATGATTTTTCCAGCCGCTTGAGGATTTCCATACCGTCGCGGCGGACATTGCGCACGGCCACTTTCGCCGCTTCGGCATAAGCACCGCCAACCTTGCTCAATTCCTTACGCCGTTCCTCGGTCAAGGCCGGCATGGGAATACGCAATGTCTGACCGTCAACCACCGGATTGATGCCCAAATTTGATTCGCGTAAAGCCCGTTCGACCGCCGCCACCAAAGATTTATCCCAAACATTGACCGTCAACATGCGCGGCTCAGGTACATTAACCGCCCCGACCTGATTAAGCGGCGTCTGGGCGCCGTAAGCCTCAACCGTGACATTATCCAAAATCGCCGTATGCGCCCGTCCGGTACGCAAAGAAGCAAATTCGGTTTTCAAGGCTGTAATCGCCCCGTCCATGCGGCGTTTGATATCGCCAAGATTATAGTCCGTATCTGCCATTTTAAACTCCTCGCTTTCGCGCTTCTTCTTTTAATATAAGCATTATGACCCAATTATGGTCGCCAAGCCCTTACCGTTCATCACCTGCTCAAAACGGCCCTCCTGGACAATGGAAAACACAATAATCGGAATATTATTATTGCGCATTAACGTCACCGCCGTCATATCCATAACCTGTAAATCCTGATTGATAACATCAAGATAGGACAGACGCTCAAACCGTTTGGCATCTTTATGGGTCAAGGGGTCTTTATCATAAACCCCGTCAACCTTCGTGCCTTTGAGCAAAGCATCACAGCCCATCTCGGCCGCGCGCAACGCAGCGGCCATATCGGTCGTAAAATACGGGTTGCCCGTCCCTGCGGCGAAAATCACAATCCGTCCCCTGTCCATATGGCGCATAGCGCGGCGGCGAATATAAGGTTCACACACGGTTGTCATAGGAATGGCTGACATAACCCGCGTCTCTAGCCCAATATTTTCCAAAGCACTTTGCATGGCCAGGGCGTTCATAATCGTCGCCAACATGCCCATATAATCTGCCGTCGTCCGCTCAATCCCGGCGGCGGCGGCGGACAGGCCACGAAAGATATTACCGCCGCCTATGACCAGCCCAATCTCCAGACCCTGTTTATGAACGGAGGCGACTTCTTGCGCAATACGGCTGGTGGTGGAGACATCAATCCCGAAAGATTGCTCGCCCATTAGCGCTTCGCCTGAAATCTTCAGGAGAACTCTTTTATATGTTAAATCACTGCTCATCATAATCCCCAAAACTCGCTTTTAGCCTGACGCGGTCTTTGCGACTCATTAAGGGTGTATACCGCAGCTTTTCGTCTCCGTCTAAGACTAAGTAGCTATGAGGGGTTAGGAATCTTTAAGGGTCGCGGCCACTTCGGCTGCGAAATCTTCCTGTTTCTTCTCGATACCTTCGCCAAGCCCCATGCGCACAAAACCCGTAATCGTGATTTCTGCCCCTAAAGACTTGGCCTCGTCCTCGACAAATTTCCCAACAGTGCGTTCACCGTCCATGACAAAAACCTGATCCAAAAGCACAGATTCCTGGTAAAATTTGCGAATACGGCCTTCGACCATTTTCTCAATAATATTTTCAGGCTTGCCCGACGCCCGGGCCTGTTCAGAAAGCACTTCGCGCTCACGCGCCACCATAGCCGGGTCCAAATCCTCAACCCGCAAGGCCAAAGGCGACGTCGCCGCAATATGCATGGCGATTTTTTTGCCCAAAGCCTGGAGAGCCGCCGCGTCGCCGCTGGATTGCAGCCCGATCAGAACACCGATTTTTCCTAGCCCGTCTGCGGCAGCATTGTGCATATATCCACTGACAACACCCTCGGATACGCTCAACATTTCCGTACGGCGCAAAGACATATTTTCACCGATTTTAGCGATCAAACTTGTCAAATAGTCGGCAACACTTTTACCGTTTGCAGTGTCACTGGCCGCCAATTTCTCGATGTCACCGCCCGCAGCCAATGCCAAGCTGGCGATTTCGCGCACAGCGCCCTGAAATTCTTCGTTAAGGGCAACAAAATCGGTTTCAGAATTTACTTCAACAAGCGCACCGCTCGTCCCGTCACTTGCCATGCCGATCAAGCCTTCAGAAGCAATTCTGCCGGATTTTTTCGATGCATTGGCAATACCTTTTTTACGCAGCCAATCAATGGCCGCTTCCAGGTCGCCCTCCGTCGCGTTCAAGGCTTTTTTGCAATCCATCATACCAGCAGCAGTTTTATCGCGCAGTTCTTTGACAAGCGCGGCGGTTATTTGAGCCATTCCAGTCTCCATTAAAAATTAAACTATAAATTCAAAGCCTTGCGGGCTTTTTTTAAACTATCTTTTTGCTTCCGCAGCCTTATCTTGATCAATCTTTGCCCGGGGCGGTTTGCCAGCTATCAATTCTTTGGCTTGCTCGATCCATTCGCCACTAGCGATTTTACCTTTTAGTGCCAATTTTTCGTCCAAATCGGCAATGGTTTTTTCGTCCAGTTCAGCGATTTGTGCAAATGTCGTAATGCCGGCAGAATTAAGCTTTTTAAGGTATGTCGGGCCAACACCGTCAATCAATGAAATATCATCGGGGATATCAAGTTTCTTCTTGGCCGGCTTTTTTTCTACCTTAGGCGCTTTCTCTTGCACAGCTTCCTTTTTCGGCGCTTCAACCTTTGTCGGTGCTTCCTCTTTCGGAGCTTCAACCTTTGTCGGCGTTTCCTCTACTTTAGCTTCGGGCGCAGCAATCGCGGTTTCGACCGGATTTGCGCTTGCGCCGATATCAACCCCTGCCGCAACAGCGCCAGCTGTCATACCGTCAAGGATCGCATCAGCGATAAGATCGCAATACAGAGAAATCGCCCGCACCGCGTCATCATTACCCGGAATGGGGAAATCTGCGGCGGAAGGTGCGCAATTAGTATCCAAAATCGCCACAACCGGAATGCCAAGTTTTCGGGCTTCTTTAATGGCGATGGCTTCTTTATTGGTATCAATGACAAACATCAAATCAGGGATTTTTCCCATGTCTTTGATGCCGCCAAGAGCGCGGTCAAGTTTGTTTTTCTC
>QIKS01000143.1 GCA_003233025.1 Hellea balneolensis
GCCAAGGCGCTCGATTGAAAAACATTTTTAAATGCATCAATTTCGTCGCGCGTCACCACCCCGTCAACCTTGGCCAGCTTGGCCCCCAAGGCAATCAGCGCCGCTGCGACGCCTGCATCTCCCACATGACGCGGCCCGGCTGTGTCCAGCCGGTGCCCATCCGGGCCAAAAAGGCGTGCCGCAGCGCCCAATATGCGAAGTCCAAAACTCATAAACCCCTCTTGCCTTAGAAACTGCGCAGGCTCAACCATTTACCTTTTATTATTCATACTTCTCAGTAAGAATTTAAACATCATTGTGTATAGAGGGGCCATGGGTATAGTAAAAACAAAACTTGCGCACCGCGCAGGGTTGGTATTGGGGCTAGGCGCCCTGATATTCACAGGGTTAAACACTTCCAATATGGTCAAAGCCAGTATCATTGATCGCCCGTTTTTACGAGCATCTTCGGTTGTCATTGTCTTTGGCGCATCGGATTTTGCCGAAAACGGCGGCGTTGGCCCGGTTGTCTCCGATTTTTATCTGCTGGACAATGTGCCGTCCGGGCAAGCCGCACCGGATTTAATCGCCGCAGATGGTGTGACGACTATTTTCAATACACCCAATACTTACACCCCGACATCTGACGGGGCGGGAAATGACAGTAATCTCTTGAACATTGAGGGCGCTTTATCGGGCGGTGTCCTGACCAATGTGGCTGATTTTAATATCCTGGATGCCAATGACAGCATTAGCCAATTTGGTCTCGGCACGGCAACGGATATTGATCTACAGACCTTCTTTAAAGTGACGCGGTTTTTTGTCGCCTCTAACGCTGTCTTTGATATCTACGCCCACGCTACCAGCTTGGACGTCAGCGGTGATTTCACATCTATGGACTTGTCAGATATTAGTTATTTTCTGTTCATACAGACGGCCCTCGGCGGCGTTAATGGTTGGGGAAGTTCTGCACAAAACCCCGGCTTCAGCAATCCCGCAGTCCAGGATTTAAACGATATATCCGCAGGCCCGACTCAAGTTTTTAACGGCGTGCGGCGCACGGCTCGCGTCTCCGGCTCTATCACCCAGCAAGCCGTTTCCTTTGTTCCTATTTATTTTCTACCTATCGTTGAAACCGGAAACAGATATGATCTTTCCCAGGGCACGGGCAGCATCGGCGCTACCATTACCTATACGGTTTATACACCTTAAATTTTTACTCGCTTTTAGCGCGCTGACCTCCTAAACCTTGTTTAAACAACAAGATTAAGGAATGGGATATGGAACGCTATATCGGAATATTGGGAATTTTTGTCCTTTTGGGGATTGCCTATTTATGTTCAACGGCGCGCAAAAATATTAATCCGCGCACCATTTTTTCAGCCTTGGCCCTGCAATTCGCCATTGCCCTATTCGTGTTTAAAACAGGTGTTGGCCAGACAACGCTTCATGTTATGACCAATGGAATTGAAACCGTATTGGGCTATTCAGACGACGGTATAAAATTTATCTTCGGGCATTGGGACACCGACAATTTGGCCTTTAGCTTTGCCATTCGCGTCTTGCCGGTGATTATCTTTGTCGGTGCGTTGATGACCGTGTTGTTCCATCTCGGCGTTATGCAAATCATCATGCGCGGCCTTGGCTTTGTCTTGCGCAAAGCCATTGGCATTAACGGCGTCGAGGCCCTCAGCGCATCTATGAACATTTTTGTTGGCCAGGACAGCGCCCCCTTTGCCGTACGGCCCTATCTTCGCACAATGCCCCGCTCGTCCCTATTCCTGATTATGGTCACCGGCATGGCGACCATTGCCGGTTCTATCCTGGCGGGTTTGATCGCTATGGGGGTCAATGCCCAAGACCTCATTGTCGCCAGCTTCATGGGCGCACCGGGCGGTATCTTAATGGCCAAAATGATTATCCCGTCCGAAAAAGGCGCGGAAGATTTCGGCCCGGATTCTGTGAAAATCGAGAAAACCAAACACGCCAATGTTATTGAAGCCGCCGCCGTAGGCGCAGGTGAAGGCGTGCAACTGGCCATCATCATTGGCGCAACATTAATCGCCTTTATCTCGCTAATTGCCTTGCTGAACGGCATGGTTGGCGGCGTTGGCGGCTGGTTTGGCTTTGAAGACCTCACCATCCAGGCCATGCTCGGCGAGATTTTCAGGCCGCTAATGTTTGTCGTCGGTGTGCCGTGGCACGAGGCCAATATTGCCGGGGCATTATTCGGTGAAAAATTGATCCTCAACGAGTTCATCGCCTATAACAGTTTTCTCGCCATGGGCGAAGGCACCCTGTCGCCCCGCGCTATCTCCATTACCACCATTGCCCTGTGCGGTTTCGCCAATTTCTCATCCATCGCCATTGTCTTGGGCGGCGTCGGCACATTGGCCCCTGAGCGCCGCGCCGAGTTGGCAGGTTTTGGATTGAGAGCCGTGCTTGCCGCCTCTCTGGCCAATCTGATGAGCGCAACGCTTGTCGGTTTGTTGATTTAAGAAGCTATCACAACATCGTTATGGCCGCGCTATTGCCCAAAACGCCCAAATATGTTAGATCCATAGAGGAGAGAGCCTTAACTATTGGAGCAGAAATGAAAAAATTACTCACCCCCGCCATATTGGCAATTGCCTTAAGCTTTAGCGCCTCAAACCTCGGCAATATAGCCTATGCCAGTAACACCAAAACATTTGCGTCGACAATCTCCGCGCCGGCTTCGACCGTAAAAATCAATGTCGTCATTGGTGAGAACCTTGCTTATCGGGCTGAAAACTTATCCAAAGATTTAAGCGACCGAACCCAGAGAAGCAGCATTAGTAACGGATTTTCCGGCAATGGTTTCTTTGGTCAAAGAGATCTCGACCAACTCGCCAGCCGCCTTGAACGTAAAATGGCCCAGCGCTTGGCCAAGAACGGCATTGCAATTAGCGATGACGCCGCAGATGTTTTAACCCTGACCATCACCGATGCCAAACCCAGCCGCCCGACCTTTAAACAACTTTCCAAAAGCCCTTCTTTATCTTTTTCAAGCTTTGCCCTCGGCGGCGCATCTTTTGAAGGCACGATGACCAAAGAAGGTCAGGAAGCGGGCGTCTTGTCCTATGCATGGTATGAAAACGATATTCGCAACCCTGGTGCTGGTGCCTCCACATGGTTTGATGCCAATCAAGCCATTGACCGGTTTGCCCGCAAAACGGCGAAATCCTTAAAATAATCTCAGCGCACACCCAGCCATTTATGGGTTTGCAGGCTTAATTGCCATTTCGGATTTTTAAGACAATATTTAAAAGCGGCGTCTGTATTGGCGGCGCTTTTTTGTTTGTCTGCGCCGCGTTCTTCCAAGGGCTGCAGGGAAAAGCGTTTAAAACTCAGATGCTCAAAATCTTTGGGGGCGTTTTCGGTTTGTGGATAAACCAGCTTTAACTCATCGCCTTCGTCTTGGATAAGCGGCGCATTGGCCTTGGGGCTGATACAGAGCCAGTCTATACCGCTCGGCGCTTTAATCGTGCCATTGCTTTCCACGGAAATTTTAAACCCGGCGCGGCGTAAAGCCTGTATCAACACCGCGTCCAATTGCAAAAGCGGCTCCCCGCCCGTACAGACAATCCACGGCTGGCCGACGCCCTTGGGCCAGTAATCCGCCGCATTCTGCGCCAAATCTTTAGCCGTCTGAAACTGACCACCGCCCAACCCATCCGTGCCGACAAATTGCGTATCACAAAATTTACAGACGGCCTTCGCCCTGTCCTGCTCACGCCCTGACCATAAATTACAACCGGCAAAGCGAAGAAAAACGCTGGGCCTGCCCGTGTGAGCGCCTTCCCCTTGCACGGAATAGAAGATTTCTTTGACGGAGTAACTCATGGGCGCGCCACATATTGCGCCCAGCCCTTGGCCCGCAAAGTGCACGCCGGACAATCGGCACAGCCATAGCCCCAATCATGATGCACACCGCGCACGCCCTTATAACATGTGTGGGAGTGCTTGTTAATCAATGTGACGAGGCGCTCGCCGCCCAACTTTTCTGCTAACTCCCAAGCCCCAGCTTTGCTGAGGAACATCAGGGGGGTGTGCAGGGAAAATTCCCTGTCCATGCCGAGAGATAATGCCCGCATGGTTGCGTCTAAAGTCTCTTTGCGGCAATCAGGATAGCCGGAAAAATCCGCCTCACACATGCCGGCAACCAAGGTATGAATACCGCGGCCAAAGCCAAGAGCGGCGGCGAAGTTTAAAAATATAAGATTGCGGCCCGGCACGAAAGTATTGGGCAATCCTTCCCCCTCTTCGGTGATTTCAATATCGCGGGTCAGGGAAGTTTCGCTTATCTCGCCCAATACCGATAAATCAAGCAGATGATCTTGTCCCAATTTCGCGCCCCAATCGGGGAATGCGTCTTTTATCTCACGCAGTACATCCTGCCGACACTGCATCTCGACCGTATGGCGCTGTTCATAATCAAAGCCAATAGTCTCCACATGGGCGTAGCGTTCCAGCGCCCAAGCCAGGCAAGTGGCTGAATCTTGGCCGCCGGAAAACAAAATAAGAGCATGGTTTTCAGTTTTCATGCCCGTCCTATATCGCTTGGGCGTCCGGTTTTCCAGCACTTTGGCACATTTCTTGAAACGAGATGAGCATCTGTTCAAACATGGGAATCAGCTTAAGGGGTATAAGCAATGGGTAAAAAGAAAAATATCATTTTGGGGTTGGTCGGGTTGGAAATATTGGCATTGCCTTTGGCTATTCCGGCGACAGCGCAAATCGTTGAGCGGGTATTTTTCTCTGTCCCGCCGCGCATCGCTCAAGTCGAATTGCCGCCCGAGCCCGGAAAAACCAGTTTTATCATCGCATCGAACGCCCCGTTTTCAATCCTTTCTGAGAGCGCGGTCGGGGATATGTCGGTCAATATACAGGTTCAAGGCCTGGTAAATGGCAATAGTTTTGGCCAAAACGCCCAACATCCCGGCCCGGCCGAGCCTTGTGTTACCCCCATAACCACCGCCCCCAGTACCGTCTATAAAGCCACACGCAAAACCGCCGCCAATAAAGGCGCGGTTATCGCCCAGGCTGTGCTGATCGAAATTCGCTATGATCCGACGCTAAGCCCGAAATTTAGCTTGGCCACCCTCGATCAACCCCAAGCCCAAACCGCAAGCCTAGCCCCTTCTTGCACAAGCGCAAATTCGTAAATCATGTCTGGCAAAATGTCTTTTTGACATCCATAATAGAACCATGAAACGAATTATTGTTGGCATAAGCGGCGCGAGTGGGGCCATATACGGCGTGCGGATGCTGAAAATTCTGGTCGACATAAAATCTGTACAAACCCACCTTGTTATTTCGCCTGCAGGGTTGATGAACATCCATCACGAGCTGGCCATGGATAAACAGGCGGTTCAGGCTTTGGCAGACCACACCCATACACACGGCGAAATCGGGGCCAGCATTGCCAGTGGTTCGTTTAAAACCGACGGCATGGTTATCGCGCCTTGCTCGGTCAAGACCATGGCAGCGATCGCAAATGGGTTTTGCGACAATCTGATAAGCCGGGCCGCCGATGTCTGTCTTAAGGAAAAACGCCGCCTGGTGTTGATGGTGCGCGAAACGCCCCTCCATCTTGGGCATATTCGCAATATGGCGACGATTAGCGAAATTGGCGGGATTATTTACCCGCCTTTGCCGTCATTTTACTCAAAACCAAATACGATTGAGGAGATGGTTGATGAAACCATTGCCAAAGTTCTTGACGGATTTGATATTGACGTCGCAAAACACTTAAAACCCTGGCAGGGCTTGGGACAGGAATAAGAGGACGATATGGCTGGATTATGGTTTGACGAATTTGTCGTGGGTCATGTGTTTGAACACGACGTAAGGCGGACAATAACGGAAGCGGACAATATGCTGTTTTCCAACATGACCCTCAATCCGCAACCCTTGCATATTGACCATGCCTTTGCCGCCAAAGCGAAATTTGGTAAACCTTTGGTCAATTCTATCTTTACCCTGGGCTTGATGATCGGAATTTCCGTCTCAGATACCACATTGGGCACCACTATCGGCAATCTCGGCATGAGCGAAGTTAAGTTCCCCCATCCGGTTTTTCACGGCGACACAATTTCTGTGACCACGGAAGTTGTGGCGAAACGGATCAGCAAATCTCGCCCCTCCCAGGGCATTGTCACATTTCTCCACAAAGGCTTTAACCAAGACGGCGTATTGATCGGCGAATGCACACGGGCGGCATTGATGAGCAAAAAACCATAAATGCATGAACGCTTTGCTGGATTAATCCTTTTCATATCCGCCGCTCTGACATAGAGAACACTCATGAACACCCGAACACAACAGCCAAGCCCCGTCCGTGATGCTGGTATGTCCTATACTGCCAATATTGAGCGCGATAAATCCAAGCGTACAAAAGCGCGGTCATTTAGACCCTTGGTGAAATTATGGCCCTTTGTCGTTCGCTACCCGGCCAAGCTCACGGTTTTTCTAATCTTTCTTGTTCTGTCCTCAACCATGACATTGGCCTTAACATTTTTTATACGCGGCATGGTCGATTGCGGCTTTGGTGAAAACCCCGATGCGCCTGAATATTGCGCATCCGTCAGCGCTATGCAAACCGGGGATTTGAGCGGCTATCTGGTTTTTGCCATTGTTTTCGCCCTGGCATTTTCCAGTATTTCCAGCATCCGGGCCTATCTCATCAACACCCTTGGTCAGCGCGTCGTCGCCGATATTCGCATGGCTGTCTATACCCGCCTGATGAAGCTAAGCCCGGCCTATTATGAACGGGTGCGCACGGGCGAGGTTCTGTCGCGCCTGACAACGGATACGACCTTGGTGGAAACCGTAGTTACCGGGTCGATTTCCTTTGCCCTGCGCTCTATCGTCACCTGCATTGGTGCCAGCATTATGATGTTTTTCGTCAGTTGGAAATTGGCCTTAATGGTGTTTTTGGTTGGGCCTTTAATCATCATCCCGGCCATGACAGCCGGGCGGCGTATCAGGCGCTTGTCGCGCGACGGGCAAGACAAGTTGGCCAATGCATCGGCGCGGGCCGGGGAGAGCTTGCTGAACATCCAGACCGTGCAAGCCTTTACCCGCGAAGAATTTGAGATCGACGGGTTTAATACCGACGTCGAGGCAACTTATAACAAAAACCAGAAACGCCTGCTTGTACGCGGCTTTCTGATGACATTTATATCTGCAACCATGATGATCTCCGTGGTCAGCGTCATCGGATTTGGCAATGCCAGCATCGGAACCGGACAGATAAGCCCAGGCGCCATGACCCAGTTCGCGTTTTTGGCATTTTTAGTGGTAAGCGCCGTTGGTATGCTGACGGAAACCTGGACCAACCTCCTGCGCGCAGCCGGGGCATCGGACAGATTGAGCGAAATTTTAAGCGAAGACCCCAGTATTACCACCGCCAAAGATGCCCGCGCAATTGAGCGGGCATCGGGAAAAATAGACCTCAAAAACGTGACATTTTCCTATCCAACCCGCCCGAAAGAAAAAGCGTTAAACAATGTCTCTCTGCTGGTGCAACCCGGCGAAACCATCGCTCTTGTCGGCCCGTCCGGGGCGGGCAAGACGACTTTATTTCAGCTTTTACTGCGGTTTTACGATCCAAAGTCTGGCCAGATATCCTTGGATGATATCCCCATCGACAAGCTTTCCCCGGACAATCTGCGTCGCCAAATCGCCATTGTCCAACAAGAAACACCCCTGTTTTCCGGCTCGGCTTTTGATAATATTCGCTATGGCCGTATTGCTGCTAGTAATGCAGAAATTATCGCCACGGCCAAAGCAGCCCATGCCCACGGATTTATCCAAAAACTCCCGGACGGCTATGAGAGCGATTTGGGCGAGCGCGCCTTGACCCTTTCAGGCGGACAAAAACAGCGCATTGCCATTGCCCGCGCTATTTTGCGCGACGCACCGATACTTTTGCTCGACGAAGCCACCAGCGCCCTGGACGCCCAAAGCGAGCGGGAAGTGCAAAAGGCTTTCGCCACCCTGGCCAAAGGCCGCACCACCCTGGTCATCGCCCACCGCTTGGCCACCGTGAAGAAAGCCGACAGAATTATTGTCATGGACGAAGGGAAAATTGTCGATCAGGGTCGCCACGACGAGTTGATAAAGCGCAAAGGCCTCTATGCCCAACTGGCCGAGTTGCAATTTAACACATGAAATCAATAACCCCCATTGTGCTGTCGCAAGAAGGATTTAACGCCTTTGGCGATGTCATAGAAGCGCGAGGGCAATCCACCGGGATTAATCAGAACCACACACAACGCTTTGATAGCCTGGCCACTGTCGACGGCGGGGTGCTCAGTATTTTTCGCACCCGTCCTTTAGCCCTGCCAATCGCCATAGAGGCTTTATGCCCCTGTCAGAAAACCCTTATTTGATTGTCGTTGCCCCCAAGGGTGGTTTTGACGAAACCTTAATAAAAGTTTTTCAGGCACAGCCGGGCCAAGGCGTGAATTACCATGCAGGTACATGGCATCATTATAATTTGGCATTAAATGCTCCCAGCGATTTTTTGGTCATTGACCGGGGCGGGGCTGATATGTCTTGCGACGAAGTAAATCTCAAAAACCCGTTCTTGATCAATCTGTGATTTTGCCGAACAGACGCAAGCGACTAATGCCGCCGTCTGGGAAAATATTGACCCTGACATGGGTGAGCGGGCCTAAAGCTTGTAACTGATCGGTAAATTCATGCTCCCGGTTCATCTCCAGTTTTTGTGTCTCCAGTAAAACGGGCCAATCTTGGGCCTGCGCCAAAATTTTATCGTCAGATATATTGCTTATATGCACCGCTTGTAGAGAAACTCTATCGGGGTAATTGCCCTTAAAAAATGCCGTATCAATGATGACGCGCTCAATCTCGCCCGCGTGCGCAAGCGCCAAAACGGCCCAATCGTGACCGGGGGTGCGGCGGCGGCGAGTTTCCCAACCGTCGCCCATATTAATGCCTCGGCCCGGCGCAATCATGTTTTCTGGCACGCCAAAATGAGCATTATTACACCCAACAGCCCGCCCGCCATAGCCAAGGGCGGCCAAATCAATCGTTTGGGCCGGGTCGAAATTTTTCCAATCGGTAAAAAATTGGCCGTAAACCCGCAAGCGCGCCACCCCGCCGTCCGGATAGATATGCAGGCGGATATGGCTAAAAACCTGTTCGGACGGGCAGGCCAGATAATGCTGATTATCGCCGCTTAAATTACATTTTGCAGCAATTTCCTGCCAGACTGTATCAGGCGGGATATCGCCGCTGCTCAGGGCCGCTTCAACCTTGGCAAAGGGCGGGAAATTACCGGTGAAATGGCTTGTGTCAATTTCCAAACCGTCGATCCGTGCCGGGCCGCCAAGCTTGATAATCGCAAAATCATGGCCCGCCGCCCGCTTGCGACGGCTCTCCCAACCATCCATCCATTTACCGTTATCATCATATTTATCCGGGATAAATACAGGTGGTTTTGGCGCGATTAGCCGCGATTTATCGGCAAAAAAATCGTCCGTGGCAAAGACCACCGACGCCCCCAGCCGCGGATTTGCCAAATTAGTCAATGTGGTAAAATCAGGCTTTGTCATCAAACCAACTTTCTATGCGCAGGCGGGCTATTTTGTGGATATTTTCCAGCGCAGTTTTGCGCTCCGCCGCAAGGGTGCTCTTTAGCCGCTTTTCAAATTGAGCCAGAATATCAGCGCGGCTCAAGCCTTTAACAGCAACGATAAATGGGAAGCCAAATTTGGCTTTATAGGCCGCATTATATTGTTCAAATTTCGCCAATTCGTCAACGCTACACTGGTCCAACCCTGCCCCCATTTGCTCGCAGGTGGAGCTTTGTGTCAACGTTCCCGACAAAGCCAGTTTGCCAGCCAAATCCGGATGGGCGCAGATAAGTTTGTCGATTTGCCCCCCGTCGGCATTCTCAACACTGCGGCGCATAGCGCTAATGATATCGGCGGGGTTTTCAAGCTGTTCATGCCATGCATTGCGGGCCGCCCAAGGTGAATGCTCATAGGCATGGCCAAAAATGTCGACAAATTCATCTTGGGTCATTTTACTTTGGGTCATAGGGAAATTTTTCACGCCAATGCGCGGCGATATCAATCCGGCGCGCGATCCAAACCTTATCATGGGTTCTGATATAATCCAAAAACCGCGCCAACGCGGCAAGGCGTCCGGGCCGGCCTGAAATCCGGCAATGTAGACCGATAGACAGCATTTTAGGTGCCTGCTTGCCTTCTTCGTACAAAACGTCAAATGCATCCTTGAGATAGCTATAAAACTGATCGCCGGCATTAAAGCCTTGAGCCGTATTAAAGCGCATATCATTGGTGTCCAAAGTATAAGGCACGATCAGATGCGGGGTTTTGGTTTGGCTTGACCAAAAGGGCAAATCATCGGAATAATCATCGGCGTCATAGGCAAACCCATAACCCGAAACCAGATCTCGCGTATGGGGGCTGGTGCGGCCGGTATACCAACCTTGGGGCGGGCCGCCGCACAGGGTTTTAAAAATCTCGATGCTTTCTTCAATATGTTCGCGCTCGGTCTCCTTGGGGATATCTTGGTAATTGATCCATTTAAGGCCGTGACACGCAATTTCGTGACCCCTGCTCAGAAACTCGTCGGCCATATTGGGCGAGCGCTGCAAAGCATGGGCAACAGCAAATACGGTCAACGGGATTTCGGCGCGCTCAAACAAAGCCAAAAGCCGCCAGACCCCGGCGCGAGATCCGTATTCATAAAGGCTTTCCATACTCATATGCCGTGCGCCCTCTATGGTCGGTGCATTGGTGATTTCAGACAGGAAGGTTTCCGCCCCCCTGTCGCCGTAAAGAATACAGTTTTCGCCGCCTTCTTCGAAGTTAAGAACAAATTGCACAGCAACCCGCGCCCTGCCCGGCCAGTGGGGATGGGGCGGAGTTTGCCCATATCCTGATAAATCCCTTAAATTGCTCATGGGTATATGTGGCAAGACTTGTATGGCTTTGTCTACAATTTTATTGAAAACCTGGTCGGGTTTCTCCATATTGGGGGTAATTTAGGAGGGTCTCATCACAAAACTCACGACACATGTGCTCAACACAATGAACGGCCTTCCGGCTGCGGGCTTGCGGCTTGATCTATATGCTGTGGCCGGGCGACGTGAAACATTGCTCGCAACCTACACCACCAACACAGATGGGCGGGTCGACGAGCCGCTCTTGTCAGGCGCGGGTTTCAAGACCGGCACTTACCGACTAGATTTCCACGCTGGTGATTATTTGCAAACTTCAGATTTTCTCGACGTCATTCCCGTTCAATTTATCATCAATAATACTGAACGTCATTACCATGTGCCTTTATTGCTCTCGGCCTATGGGTATTCCACTTATCGGGGCAGTTAATGAGCCGCGATCACATCCAATTTCTCTTAGACGGCGAGCTTATTCGTGAGCGGGTTTTTGATCCGACCTTGAGCGTGTTACAATATCTGCGCGAACGGCGCTTGCGCACGGGCACCAAAGAAGGGTGCGCCGAAGGAGATTGCGGCGCTTGCACCATTGTTATCGGTGAAGCTTGCGGCGAACATGTCCATTACAAAGCCGTCAATGCTTGTATTATTTTCCTGGCAACCTTGGACGGCAAAGAAATCCGTACCGTCGAAAGCCTGGGCACGCCGCACAGCCCCCACCCCATTCAAAAACTGCTTGCCGATAAAAATGGCTCCCAATGCGGGTTTTGCACACCGGGCTTTGTCATGTCGCTTTATGCTCTGCAAATATCAAATATCCCGGCAAATCCCGGCAATGTCAGCCACGCCCTGGCGGGGAATTTATGCCGCTGTACGGGTTATGGCCCGATCATTGAAGCGGCGTTGGAGATGGGGGAAAATGCGCCAGAGACCTCAAGCGCGCAAGATTTAAAAAGCTTGCAACATGATGAGTGTGTGAAAATCAGCGCCACTATAGAAGGCGAAAACAAGGTTTTTTATATCCCCAAAACCCTCGAACAACTGGAAGAAATTTACGCCAAAAACCCAGGCGCCGTCTTGCTGGCCGGGGGGACAGATGTCGGGCTTTGGGTAACCAAGCGCCATCAATGCTTAAACAACATAATTTATCTCGGGGCAATTTCCGCCTTAAATATTTTGCTTGAAAACGCCAAACATGTAGAAATTGGCGCAGGCGTCAACTATTCAGACGCCCTGCCCATATTGACGAAATATTACCCGGATATGGGCGCGGTTATGCGTAGAATTGGCGGACAGCAAATCCGCAATTTGGGCACGATTGGCGGCAATATTGCCAATGGCTCACCCATTGGAGACATGGCGCCTTTACTCATCGCTGCCGGGGCGACGCTGGCTTTGCGCCGGGCGGGCACATTAAGAACCTTAGCCTTGGAGGGTTTTTTTATTGATTACGGCAAGCAAGATTTACGGGCGGGGGAATTTGTCAAGGCCGTCAATATTCCCAAACCACGTCCGGATCAAAGATTTTTCGCCTACAAAATTTCCAAACGGTTCGAACAAGATATTTCCGCTCTCTGTGCGGCATTTAGCTTTGAGCTTAAAGGCGGGACCTGCACCCAGGTTCGCATTGCATATGGCGGCATGGCCGCCACGCCCAAGCGCGCCGTTTTGGCCGAGAAAACCTTGGAAGGCCAACGCTGGAGCGAAGAAAATATCAGGCGGGCTATGGCTGCGCTCGAAGACGATTTCACCCCGATCAGCGATATGCGGGCATCGAAAGACTACCGGATGCGCACCGCCCAAAACCTGTTGCTGAAAGCGTTTTACGAAAACAAGAGCGGCCAACCCATTCGCGTTTTGGAGGAAAACCTTGGCCATTAAAGCCGCCCATCATCCCCTCGTCCACGACAGCGCGTTAAAACAAACATGCGGCGCGGCGCACTATCTTGACGATATTCCCGAACCCAAAGGGATGTTGCACCTTTATATCGCCATGAGCACCCAGGCCCATGCGAAAATAAAATCTATGGATTTATCACCGGTAATATCTGCGCGCGGTGTGAAATGCGTCATTGGTGCCAAAGATATACCGGGGCATAATGATGTCAGCCCCTTTGGCGGTGACGATCCGCTCTTTGCCCAAGATATTGTTGAATATATTGGCCAACCTGTTTTTGCCGTTGCGGCAACCAGCCGCGAGTTGGCCCGGCGGGCGGCGCAATTGGCAATTATTAACTACGCCCCTTTGCCCGCCATCATTGATATTGCTCAGGCCCGTCAAGCCGGGCATTTCATTGAGAAATCAAAAACCATGGCGAAGGGTGACGCGAAAAAAGCCATTGCAAAATCCCGCCATCGCACGCGCGGAACATTGGTGATTGGCGGGCAGGATCATTTCTATCTGGAAGGCCATATTGCCATGGCTTTGCCTTTGGAGGACGGAGATGTACACATTTATTCGTCCACCCAAAACCCGACCGAAATTCAACATTTGGCCGCTCATGTTTTAGGGCGAACACAAAAAGATATCACCGTAGAGGTGCGGCGCATGGGCGGCGCATTTGGCGGCAAGGAAACCCAGCCCGCAATTATGGCCTGCGCCTGCGCCCTAGCAGCCACCATAAGCGGGCAAGCGGTAAAATGCCGGCTTGACCGGGATGATGATATGATCATGACCGGTAAACGACATGATTTTATCTATTCCTATGAATGTGGCTATGATGATCAGGGCCGCATTGCCGGGCTGAGCGTCGTTCTTGAGGCGCGCTGTGGGCGCTCGAAAGATTTATCGGGGCCGATCAATGACCGGGCGATGTTTCACATTGATAATGCCTATGATTTGCCAACGGCCCATATCACCTCGCACCGCTATAAAACCCATACGGTTTCCAACACCGCCTTTCGCGGTTTTGGCGGCCCGCAAGGCATGATCGGCATTGAAAAAATCATTGAAGACATTGCTTTTAACCGCGCTTGTGATCCATTGGATATCCGCCTGCTCAATGCTTACGGCCCCGGTAAGAGCAATAAGACACCTTACGGACAAAAGGTAGAAGACGCCGTCATTAAAGAGATTTTACAAGACCTTGCCACATCCAGTAACTACCGCAAGCGCCGCGCAGATATACGCAGATTTAATAAAACCAGCCCGGTTTTGAAAAAAGGCATCGCCATAACGCCAGTGAAATTTGGTATCTCCTTTACCAAAACTTTCCTCAACCAAGCCGGTGCCCTTGTCCATGTTTACGCCGACGGCAGTGTCCATCTTAATCACGGCGGTACGGAAATGGGCCAAGGTCTGTTTATCAAAGTCGCGCAAGTGGTAGCGCAAGAATTTCAAATCCCGGTCGAACAGATAAAAATCAGCGCGACCCGAACCGATAAAGTCCCCAATACATCAGCGACAGCCGCCTCCAGCGGTTCGGACTTAAACGGCATGGCAGCTTTAAACGCCGTCCAAAAGATTAAACGCCGCCTGGCCAAATTGGCCGCAAAAAAACTCGACTGCGCGGCAAAGGATGTCATTTTTAAAGATGGGTTTTTGTCCGGCAATGGCAAGAAAATATCCTTCGCGGATTGTGCGCGCAACGCCTATGAAGCCCGCATATCCTTATCGGCGAGCGGGTTTTACAAAACCCCTAAAATCCGCTATAATCCTGTGACATTGCGGGGCGCTCCTTTTTATTACTATGCTTACGGGGCTGCGGTTTCGGAAGTTCTCATCGACACCCTAACCGGGGAAAACAAAACCGTGCGCGTTGATATTCTCCATGATTGTGGCCGCTCCCTCAACCCTGCCATTGACCTTGGTCAAATCGAAGGCGGGTTTATTCAAGGCATGGGATGGGTAACCACCGAAGAGCTTGTTTATGACCATAAGGGCGCGCTTAAAACCCACGCGCCCAGCACTTATAAAATCCCGACAATTGGTGATCGCCCTGCTTTGATGAATATCGAAATATGGAACAAGGGCAGAAATATCGAACCGACGATTTACCGCTCTAAAGGTGTCGGCGAACCGCCGTTCATGCTGGCCAGCTCCGTATATTGCGCATTGGCAGACGCGGTGAGCGGCGCCCTTGATTACCAAGTTTATCCGGCGCTCAACACACCGGCAACGCCAGAGGAAATCCTGCGCTGCATTGAGGAGGGTCTCCAATATGGAAGTTGATTTTTATTCCTGGATTTCGCTTGTCGTCCGTTGGTTGCATATTATTACCGGTGTCGCCTGGATTGGAGCCAGTTTTTATTTCGTCTGGCTCGACAACCATTTGACCAAACCAAAAGACGGCGAGGACGGCGACGGCGAATTATGGTCGGTTCACGGCGGCGGGTTTTATCACAATAAGAAATATATGAGCCCGCCCGACCACATGCCAGATCACATACACTGGTTTAAATATGAAGCCTATTTCACCTGGATTAGCGGCTTTTTGCTCATGGCGATTATTTATTATTACGGGGCTGAATTATACCTGATCGACAAAAGCAAATTTGCCCTGACAAGCGGGCAAGCGATTGGTATCAGCTTGGCTATGCTCGTTGGTGGCTGGGTGATTTACGACTTGATGTGCAAATCCGCTTTGCGCAAAAAACCTCGCCTGTTCGCGGTCTTGTTGTTCGGGTTTTTAACCTTGGCCGCCGTTTTGGCCGAGCAGGTTTTTTCTGACAGGGCCGCCTATATTCAAATCGGTGCCATGATCGGCACGCTCATGGTCGGCAATGTATTTTTTAATATCATTCCCAACCAAAAAATCGTTCTTGCCGACCTCCTCGCCGGCCGCGCCGTAAACCCCGAACTTGGTAAAGCGGCAAAACTGCGTTCAATGCACAATAATTACATGACCTTGCCGGTTTTGTTTATCATGATCAGCAATCATTACCCCATGACTTATGGCAGCGAACTTGGCTGGCTCAGCCTGGTTTTCATCGCACTGGCCGGGATCAGCATACGTCATTTTTTCAACATTCGCCACCTTGGGAAAATGAAAGACCCTTATATTTTTATCGCTATATTTTTTATATTGTGCGCCGCGCTCTTCCCTTTGGCTATCAAAAAACCGGGACCCAAAATTGATCCCGCACAGATTAGTTTTAACCAGGTACGAACCATCATCCAAACCCACTGCACCGCCTGTCACGAAGCAAATCCGCGCCACGAAAACTTTGACCAGCCGCAGGGTGGGTTAAGGCTTGAGAGCGATGAGCAGATCAATCTCGCCGCCCAAAAAATACTGGAAAGAGCCGTGAGCGCAAAAGACATGCCTCTTGGTAATGAGACAAATATGACAGATATTGAGCGTGAGATTTTACGGGCCTGGATTAAGTCTCAAGATCCATAGGAAATGGTGTGCGTTTATAGGCAATATAAAGCGGGTGGGCCGGGTGGCCGGACGCATTGATTTTTAAAGCGGAAATGCGCCCCTTTTTTTGCTTGAAAATATCTATAACATGTGCGCCCCTGTCAAGATGTGCGCCGTGTTCGCCCCAGCCCGCAACAACATCAACCTGCTGGCTTTTGCTAGCAAGTTTCCTGATCCAATCATCATTATCAGGCCCAACAGGGTCTTTTTGCGCCCGCATATCGCCCGGCTCCGTCGCCCGATAAGCAAAGATATTAAGCACCACGCTGCCGCCATAACCCCACATCCGCGCCCGGCGCTCGCAGCGCTCTACCGTCGGGTCGTTTTTAACTTCATCAGCGGTGCTGGGATTAAGCATCAGCCAATAGAGCGGCGGATTTTCCGGCTGCCAGATTTGCGAAAGCCGGTAGCGGTATTGCCGACACGCAGAAAATACCGCCCGGCGTTTTTCATTGACCAAATCAACCATAAACCCTTTTTCCCATAACAAATGTGCGCGCAATCATCCGGTCATCGCCCAAAATCATAATGGCAAATAACAGCGCCCGCAGACGTTTGGCTATTTTAAGACGCCTTGCAATGAGCGGCGTTGCTTGCAAATCAAGCACGACAAAATCCGCTTCCTTGCCCGGCTCAAAATTACCAATATGATGCCCCAACCCCAAGGCCCGCGCCCCCCCTAATGTTGCCATGTAAAACCCGTCCATAGCCGAAAGGGACAAATCTTGCAGCTGACAAACTGAATAGGCGGCGTTCATGGTGCGCAGCAATGAAAAACTTGTGCCGGCGCCAATATCACTGCCCAAAGCATGGCGGACATTATGGCGGCGCAGGCGGGCAAGATTAAACAAGCCACTGCCCATAAACATATTGGACGTCGGACACAAAGACACACTGGCGCCCGCACTTGATATGCGCTGACACATGGAGGCACTCATATGAACGCCGTGAGCCAATACCGTCTTGTCCCCAACCAGACCGTATTTTTCATAAACGGCCAGATAATCTTTAGCGGTTGGGAAAAGCTCGGCAACGGCTTTAATCTCGTCTTTATTCTCGCTTATATGAGTGTGCAGATGCACATCCTTATAACGCGCTTTCAAATCCCCTGCCATGGCCAATTGCGCCGGCGTGCTGGTCGGGGCGAAACGCGGCGTAATTGCATAACCCAATCTGTGCTTGCCGTGCCATTTCTTGATCAGGCGAACGGTCGCCGCCCGCCCTAAATCACGGCCATCGCACAAGGCTTTGGGCGCGCCTCTGTCCATCAACACCTTGCCGGCAATCAGGCGCATATTGCGCCGGGCGGCTTGCGCAAACACCGCCTCGACACTGGCTTCGTGGACGGTGCCAAATACCAAAGCCGTTGTCGTGCCATTGCGCAAAAGTTCCTCGATAAAGAACCGGGCCGTGTTTTTGCAAACCTTCGGATCGTTAAAAGCGGCTTCTGCCGGGAATGTGTACTGGGTCAGCCAGTCCATAAGCTGCTCGCCGTAAGAGGCGACAATATCAACTTGCGGGTAATGGATATGGGTGTCGACAAACCCCGGTAAAATCAGATGGTTGGGGGTGTGATGTATTTTGGTTGTGTCCCCAAGGGTTTTACGCAAAGCTCGGTAAGACCCAACCGCTTTGATATGACCGTCCTCGACCAATAACAGGCCGTCTTTGAAATATTGATACGCGTCCGCGTCCTTTTGCGGATCATCCAAGAAATGAAAAATCTGCGCCCGGTAAGCCTGTAATGTCATGGTTTGGCTTTCATCAATGAACCTTAAATCCTGTAGCTGGAAAATCCTTATCCCTTTGTATCCAGTTTTCTTTACTATAGACGCTGCGTCCATTTGTAACGTGCAAAGTATAGGCATGGCGGGCTTTATTGGATGTATTGGCGGCACTATAATGCGGTAATTTTCCGTGAAAACATACCAAACTGCCAGCTTTTACTTCAAGCGGTATAACTTTTTTACCCGCTGGCCAGGGCGTTTGGTCGATTGTACGCAACACCGCCCCTTCGCCGCCCCGGACAAATATCTGTCTAAGCGGGCCTTTATGGCCGCCCTTTTCCACCCACAAACAACCATTATCCAGATGAGCGTCATCAAGAGCAAACCAGAAAGTCGTTACGCTTATAGGGCTGGTATGAAAGAAGCTGGCATCTTGGTGCCAGTCTACTTGGCCACCAATACGCGGCTGTTTGAAAATATACATAGACTGCCAGATTTGTGGCTCCACCAAGCCTAAAGCCTCTGCCAGCTCGTCAAGTTTTTCGCCTCTGGAAAAAGTCCCAAACACCGGGTCAAGATCGTGCATGGCATGGCCAATTTTATTGATGGATTGCGCCAGAGGGTAAATCAGATCACCCTCGCTATCAAAAGTTTTTTCTTCAAAAAAGCAGCGCACAGTATTGGCCGAATTTATGAAATAGCGCTGAAATTCGTCCCCTTGTTTTTGCCGCTGTCGCCCGGTTGAAAACACGGCTTTATAGCGCTCTATATCATGGGCAGCGACAATATCAGCCGCAGCCCGTCTTAGCTCGCGCATTTGCGCCGCCGATTTAAACCCGGGCAAGACAAGGAAACCATCATTTTCATATTGCGAGATTTGCGCCGGGCTAAGCATTTTTTTATCTTACGGCCTTCCGCGAAAGGGTCAAAGCTATCAATTAAATCACCTGTGCCGCGCTGAATGATACGTTGCGGTTTTTCACAAGTTTAAAGGGTTTTTAGCAATTTACCAACGGTTTTGCGCCCCCATACCCCCATCTATAACCAAGGTCTGACCTGAAATCCACACTGCGGCCGGGCTAAGCAAGAACAAGACCCCGTTGGCAATATCGTCGCCCGCACCCATACGCCCAAGCGGCGCACGTTTTTGCCAG
>QIKS01000182.1 GCA_003233025.1 Hellea balneolensis
ATACCGCCCGTATTATTGATGGCCAGAGCGGGCGTCTGGCCACCAAATACTGGATCGTTTAAAAGCGTTGTATCGGGGTCGGTTATGATAATCGTAATTGGTTCGCCGGCGACCGTGTAGGAATTGTTTAACGTGCCTACCGGCCAAGGATTACTGTCCCAATCCAACACGGATGGTGCGCCTGGACAAAACAGGCTCGGCACGGCGGGCGTGGCCGGGTTAACAGTTAACGTGTCAAAATCATCTTCCGTCGTCACGCCATTGCCCGGTACGGAATCCGGGTCAGATTGATCGGAGGTTAATATTTCGGCAGTTGTCACAAATGAGCCGCTCGGATTGACGAAAGCGGTTATGGTCAAATTGGCCCCACTATTGAGTAAAGGCCCCGGAACACTCCAAAGCCCCGTAATGTCATTATAGTCCCCGCCGCCTGTATCAAACACATAACTAAGGCCCGCCGGTAAATTGATATCAACACTAATCCCGTCAGCAGCCAATGCCCCTGCATGAAAAACCGTAAAAACCAATTGCACATTGCTGCCAATATTGGGCGTTGTATCACTGGCGCTGATGTTGAGGGACAAATCCGCATCCGTCGCATGGGTGAAGAACAGCTCCCCGCGCAAAAACTCTCCCGTGTCAGCGCCAGGGAAGTCATCACAAATCGTCAACGTCCAGTCACCGACTGAATTTTCCCCGCTAAATGCAGAAAGCCCATTATCAGGCATGACCAGATTTTCATAAGGCGGTGCAACCAGGCCGTCATTGGTATCGTGCGGCGGGTTATTGACCAAGACGGCCCCGTCATCATCAAGCCTGATATTATAATTGTCCTGCATTGTCGCCGCAGTCGTATCAGAAACAATCAAATTGACACTTGTTCCCGCAGGGGAGCTTAGATCCAAACGAATATCACCGCGCCATGTGTGTGATGCCAAAAACCCGATATCGAGGTCGCCAACAAAAAAATCATCGCTGCCGGGGACTGTAAAAATCCGGGTGATATTGGCTGTGCCGCAAGCCACCGTCGCGTCAATATCTGCAGTTGTCGTATTGTTATAAGTGCTGGTTTGGGCACGCGCAGTGACGCCGCCAAAGACCAAAACAATCACAGCCCATAGCGTCAAATATTTTATGGCCCGTAATTTAATCATTATTAGGAACAATTATTGGTGGCGGCCTGGACGGGTTGGGGTTTTGCTTGTTTTTCTCATCTCTCTCTTTTTTCGCACGGGCCAAAGCGTAAGTCTCACTTCCGTCTTCGCCCCGACGGCGATCAATGACAAGCCCAGAGATACCCGCTGGTTGATACGTGACCATAATTGTCACAAGGCGCGCTTGATCTGGTTGATTATTTGTATTGGCTATGTCCCAAACATGATTATCCCCGCGAAGTGATGTGGGAGGCCCATATTTACGGGTGATGATATCCAGATAATTTCCTGCCTGATCCGGGCTGTCATCTAATGTTTTATTATATTTAAGCCTTGCGCTTTTTCGGGGTTGATTGCGCCCGCTTTGTCCGACAGAGGCACCGATTTTTTCAGCGGTAGCACCAGCCTGCGGCGGTTTGGCAGCCATTTCCACGCTCTGCACGGCAAATTCAAAGGGGTCGTCTTCCACTTTCGATTGCCCAAATGCCGCCAAAGGCGCGCTCAAAACCAAACATCCGCCGATTAAAAATGCGCCATAAATATTCCAAGACAGCTTCTTCATCCCACAGCCTTTCTTAAAATTCTTTAAAATCGTAGATGCAGAGGCTTAAGAAAAGGGAAATATTGCTGTAAATGCACATTAAAGTGGTGCCTTCGCGCCTACAACCAAATCCGCTTAAATGGTTACTGCGCCTCACACAGCGCCAAATCTATCCTTATGGTTAAATTACAGCAAAAAATGCGTATAAAATTAGTTTTTTCTTGAAAATTTATTAAAACATCTATCCTATGCATATAGAAGTATTTAAAAAATCCGGGGTTATATGATTGAGCACTCATTTGCCACTTGGCGTACGCGTATAATAAAGACGTTTCCAGAACGTCAGTTCATTCACAGAACCGGTGGGTCTGTGAGCTATTTCGTCTTGGGTACAAAAACCCAACTTGCTATGGCGGTCGCCGCAAGCGTTTTGACCCTGTGGTGCTTATTTACCCTGTTTAATGTTTTGTGGGGCCAAAGCCCCCTACGTTCATCAACAAAAGAATTATATGTGCAAAAAGAGCATTATGAACGCTATCTTGTTGATCTACATGAACAGGAAAAAGACGCACGAAATTTATTAAAAGAACAACAAAGACAGTTTGAAGTCGCCGCGAAGACATTTGAAGAAAAACACAACACGATTTTGGCAATGATTACCCACGGCGCTTTTGTCAGTAACACGGCGGATATTGACACAACCATTTACGCTCAAAGCAATGTCCTCATGTCTCCCCTGATCACTGAAACTGTTGCCCGCCAGCACAGAAAACAGATTGCCTCCAACGCTCCTATGCAAACGGGTACGGTTTTAGATGCATCCCTCGTCAGTTTCGAAGGGCAACAAAACACCATATTGCTTACAGGTGAAACAAAATTGCTGAACACAATCGCGACAAACCGTGCCATTTTAAAAACAACAGGCATTCCCATCAACGACATTCTCAAACACAGTATTGACGGCATGGGCGGGCCTTATATCTCCCTAGCTGGCGAAAGAAAGCCCCTTGATGAAGCTGGCTTTTTACCCAGAATGGACACAATTAAAGCACGCACCGCAGAGGCCGCCGCTTTGAAAGACGCCTTAAAATCCACCCCGCTGGGCCACCCGATTGACGCCGAGCATTATATGACCAGCGCCTATGGGCGGCGTAAAGATCCATTTACCAAGCGGCCAACAATGCATCCGGGCATGGACATTGCTTCATATCATCTCGCACCGATTGTCGCGACGGCGAACGGAAAAATCAGCTTTTCCGGACGTCGGCCCGGTTACGGCAGAGTTGTTGAGATCGACCATGGCCACGGTTTTAAGACACGATATGCGCATTTGGAAAAGTCTTATGTTAAGCGGGGCCAAACCGTGGAAAAAGGTGAAAAAATAGCCGGCATGGGTTCATCGGGCCGCAGCACCAGCACCCATCTGCACTATGAAATAACGTTTCAAAAACAAAAACAAGATCCAAACAAATTTTTAAAGGCCGGCCATTATGTTCAATAAAACTCAGGATACCAAGCCTATGCCCTCCCCTAATGAACAAACAAAAAAAACCCATTCCGTGAAATCACACAACAATGCGCCTTCAATATTAAGCCACGACCTTGTCATTACCGGCGATGTCATAACCGATGGCGATATGCAGATCGAAGGCCGGCTTGAAGGCAATATCAAAGCAACGACGCTCACCATTGGCGAACAAGGCGCGGTTTCGGGAACAATTAAAGCGAGCGTTGTTAATATTCACGGCAAAGCAACCGGCAAAATCACGGCAACGACGATCCAAATCCATGCAACAGCCAATGTAACAGCTGATCTTGTGCAAGACAATCTGAGCATAGAAAATGGTGCATTTTTTGACGGAAAATGTGCGCGTAAAACCAAAGCTCCTGTCAGTAAACCAGCAGACACAACACCGCCCAAACCTCGCAAAAGCTAAGCTTCGCGGACATTTGGGGTGACGCAACAAACATAGGAATTGCTATGGATAGCTCGGCAAAAACCTCCCCGATAACAGCATTTTTCTCGCAGAGCCAGACCGGTGTATCAAGCTGGTGGAGTTGGCTTGTTGTTATCTGGTTTGCGCTGATTATCTGGATGTATGGCCAAGTTGTTTTTGGCATACCGATGATGATAGCCGCAATGGTTAGCGACCCTGAAATCCTCGATAGCTTGGAAGCACTCAGCGCCGATCAAGCCGGAGGGGCGCTGGAAAACCTATCCTCCCTCGCCGTATTTGCGTCACCGATTATTGCCATTTTGTTGTGGAAGTTCAGGGATGGTTTCTCAGCCAAGGCCCGAAAAACCGTTCTCATAATTGCAGCCAGTCAGGTTATATTATCGTTTTGCGCCTTCATTTATCTGGTCACCGCCTCCAACCAGCAGGTGGATGCAAGTTTCATCACACAAATCCTTGGCAGCAATCCGGTGAGTTATATGTTCATGCTGCTGACCTTCCCCCCGCTTGCGCTTGGGCTATGGCTTGGGCAAAAACACATCCACAAGCGCTCGATTTTATCCTTGCACACCGCCCACGCATATTTTCGCTGGAAACGGTTGGGGTTTTCCATGTTGGTGTTTTGGCTGATAGCGGCGGGGCTTACCTATCTGGGACATGTGAGCGGCAAAAGCGGTGTTGAACTTGTCTTTGACCCGGACGTGTTTTGGACATTTCTACTGGTCACTTTGCTGTTCATCCCCTTACAATCGGCAACAGAGGAAATCGCACTGCGCGGTTATCTAAATCAAAGCCTTGGCCATTATATCAAAAATCCCTGGATTGTTTTTTTCATCACCAGTGCCGGTTTTGCGGCCTTGCATCTTGGCAATCCGGAAATTGCCGCCCGTAGCGGCGATACGCCTTTGCTCATTGCCATTAGCGGCTATTTCTTTTTTGGCTTTTTTGCCTGCATCCTGACCTGGATTGACGGCGGACTGGAAACCGCGATTGGGGTTCATGCAGCCAATAACATATTCGCTGCCAGCATTGTCGGCTATGAAAGCTCGGCTTTGCCCATACCAACAGTTTTCAAAGTACCGCTTAATACCAGCTATGACAGTATGATGGTTGTTGTCAGCCTATCGCTGATCTGCTTCATCATGTATATAACTCGAAAACCGCTGATTTCTCAGAAAAGTTAAGATAATTTCATCTAAATCGGCCATTATTTCCAAGCTCAACCTTGTGTTGACAGGAAACTTGCCTTATTTAGGCTGATATCCACCCCTATGAAGGATCTAAGATGGACATATTAAAATGGCTTTTGAAGATGAGCTTAATTATAGCGCTTTTGTTTATCGGCCTCAAAACAAATCCTAAGGACGAGCGCACAAATAATGAGCAAAAAGATAAAAAAGCGGCTATCGTCAGCCTGTTTTTTTAAGCTAAAGCTTGTTATTGCACGGCTTGACGGCCTGATCGTGTCAGCCGACAAACAAGCCAATCTGGCTTAAGCGGGTTGGCAAACCATCTTTCCGCCAATCCTTTTTCCAAACAAGCATCTATTGTCCGCCGTGCAATTTCTTGCCCTGCCTCATCAAAAAGTGGTAATTTTCCACCGGGCTGATCCAGCCCTGCCCGCAAATACGCCTGTTCATTGGCGCCGACGCCATTTTTAGCACCTGCCATATCGCTCCCCTACCCATTCCCATTCTTGCTTGCCCATTCTTCCTTGGCAGAACTAAATACATTGTTTAGTCTTTTCCAAAGCTGACAATACTTGTAGACTAAACTCACATATATTTCCTTAACAAGCGAAAATTAGAATATAGGGGCCATCAGTGGCAAAAATAACATCCAAGATTTCCAGTATCGACCCGCTTGATGACGGGCGCGAGGCAAGGACGTCAGACGCCCTTTCGGGTTTGGCAACCCCTATTCCCAAACACCCCGGCGAAACCACAAATCTATTGTTTAACGACCCCTTGTCCACACAACCGGACACCGGGTTTAAGCGGATCAAATTGATCTTGGTTTTGTCCCTTGTGATATGGCTTGTCATTGCCGCATTGATAAGCATTTTCGTTCTCGACATCGGCAATAACCAACAAAATTATGACGGCTATGCCTGGGCCGGTTTTGCCACATTAATTGCCGGGCCGCTCATGATGGTCGCTATTGCTTATTACGCCCTAAAACAGCTTGCCAATATCAATCTGCGCGCCGCTCAATTGGCCAATGCCGCCGAGCGATTAAGCCAACCTGACCGAGAGCTCATCGGTAAAACCAAAATCATGGCCGATATCATTTCGGCCCATATTGACGGCGTTAATGAGAGGATATCAACCGCAGTGGCCAGTTTGGATGCTATGGAAGAAATCCTGAAAGCCCAAACCGGTAAATTGGAGACGTCCAACAAAGAAGCGACAAAAACTGCAGCCCATATCGCCACTTCCATACAAAAACAATACGCAGCCCTGGACACAATTTCCGGCACATTCGACCAGCGTATGAACTCCTTATCGGGGCTTTTGACAAAGCATACGGATAATTTAGCCGCCGCCACGCGCTTGGCTGAACAAAAAATTAAAGAAGCCCGGATGAGCGTCGAAAATGCCGCCACAAAAATAAACACCGCGTCGGACACCGTGCGCGCCAACACGGTCGAAGCTGCCAGTAACTTGACGGCCAGCCATGAGGACATCAAAGCCATTGGCGATATTTTACGCACACGCTCCGATGATCTCAGCAATATTTATTCCAGCCATACCAGTGACCTGACGGCAATGATTGAAACCTTGCGCAAGGAGCAAGAAGGGCTGGGGGTTGGACTGGAAGCCCGGTTGGTGAAAATGCGTGATCTGTCCCTCTCCGCGCAAGCCAGCGCGGAAAGCCTCTCAGATGCCAGCCAAGCCGGCAAGCAAACCGTGGAGGCTTTGGCGCAATCTGCGAATTTGGCCGATAATGCCGTCAAAAAACGGTTCCGCGAAATGCAGGACATGGTGCATTATTCCTCTGAACATGCGGCCAATATCAGCGATAAAGCCGCCCAGCGCGTTCGCGACAGCCTTGAGTTGGCGCGAAAAGAAATTTCGCGCATTGAAGACCATATGGGTGATTTGCAAGCCCGAATTAGCAAACCCGCCGACCGGTCATTGGAGCTTATTGAAGACGTCGTGGAGGAAACCCCCGCCGCAACACCTAAGTCCACAACACCTAAGCCTGAAGCGCCGAAGAAGAAAAAATGGACGCGGTTAAAACTAAAACCCTTACAAGATGACGCCCTCTCCCCTGAGCAAAAAACGCCCTTAGATCAAACAAATACTGGCGCAGATCTACAAATCCCGGAGATTGAAGCGGACCTTGAAGACCCCTATGAAGACCAACCCCCTTTGGAATTATCCGAACCGCTCGACGACGATGACAATCTTGAAGAAGAGACGGTAACGCAAAGTACAGATAATATCCTTAACCGCCCCGGAAGTTCGCAAGCAGATCAGACGTCCGCGTCTACTAAATCCAAGTTTTCTTTAAGAAATCTGTTTGGCAATAACGCCGATGACGGGGAAAATGCCAGCCTGTCAATCGCAACCTTATTTAACGAGAAAGACCCGCAAAACGCATCTGCAATTGTTGAAGAACTATCCAAAATCGGGTTTTCTCCAAATGCAATTGTTGATGATGGTTGCATCATTGAAGCTGCGGCCACCCGCGTTAAACATGGTCATGAAAGCATGAGCAAATATGTGGCCGATCACCTAAAAAGCCCGGTGGAACATTTGGCCAAAACTCTGTCCAAAGACGACGCTTTAAGTGCGCGGGTCATTACCTTTGCCACAGATTACAATCAAAGCATTGAAAGCCTTGCAGGCCGCCGCGCCGCAGTCCGCTCTCGGCTGGAAACTGAGGAAGGTCGGGCTTATCTTTTATGTGACGCGGCGCTAAATTTTGGCCGCGTGTAAATCACTCTGACAATTGACTATCCAGCCAATTTGCAATTTTTCCCATCACCGCCTGCGCCGCCTCGTCTTGAGCCAAAACAATGGCGGACACCGAACGGGCATTGGCCCGCACTGTGCTGCGGGCGCTGAAAGACCCGATAAGGTCGCGGGATTTTGTATCGCTCAACGTGACATTAATGTGGGCAACCGCATTGGGGGCTGCGTCTTCACCTTGGTCAAATACGGCTTCAAAACGGCGAATATCCAGGTTGAGCCGGTAGGGAACATAAGTCGATCCGGACGGGATAATGCCGGTAAATTGCCCTTTTTGCGCCAATGTATCGATCAGTAAGTTTCGCACCTGCTCCGGAATTGTCTCCGACCAATGGGCATTGGCCGCAGCACTGAGCCTGCGCCCATCGGGAGAGAGAACAATATCCGTGCCGCTGAGGGCTTTGGGGGCTTTGGGAAATTCAATATTGATGGCTTTTGTTTGCCCAACCGGCGACAAATTGGCGCTAGCGGGAATAGTCAGACGGTAAACCGTATCGGCCTGTTTGGGTTCTGGCAGTACCGATAGGCATCCCGAAAACATCAAACTTGCCGCCAGCATGACCACGCCATTTACATATTTCATTGCGGCAACTCCATGGTTTCTCTTTCCTGGCCGACAATAAAGCCGAGCGGATTGCGTTCCAAGTCGTCGCTTACCCGGTTGAGGGTTTCGGTAAATGCCCGCAAATCTGAAAGGGTTACGAATAAATCTTGCAAGCCAACGGTTGAAAATTGCTCGACCGTGCGCCGCAATTCTTCTGACAACACCGTGCCGTCTTGGGCAAGCACTTTATAAGCATCCAGGGTCGCCTGCGTTTTTAGGAGCGCCGTTTCCATTTCTACAAGCACAGCTTTAAGCTCGCCGGATTGTAAAAACTTTGAAATATCTTGCGCAGCCCCGTCCACAGAAACAGCCGCCGCCGAAATATCGCGGCCGGTTTGTTCATAGGTGGTCAGAAATTGCTCCAAGCGTTGCGACGAGATATCCGAATTGGCAATGGCAGATGTGATGGTGTTGATATTGGCCAAAATCCCGTGAAAATCCTCTGTCGCTTCCGGCCCTAAAATCGCCACCGTGCGCGACAGGGCAAGGTTGACATTATCGATAACCGACTCGCTTCCCCCTAATAATGTATCGATCTGGCTACCAACCCCCCTGATTTTAGCAAATTCGCCCCGCCCAGACGGCAAAACAATCCGCTCACTAGACCCGCCAGCAAAAAGCTGGATATAACTTAGCCCCGTCAAACCCAAAGGTTCAATCTGTCCATAGGTATCTTTCAAAACCGGCGTGCTTGATTTGACCCGAATGCGGATGAACACATTATTCGGGTTTTGGGGGTCCAACTCCGTATCCGTCACCTCGCCCATGATCAGCCCGTTATAACGCACTTCACTGCCAACAGAAATCCCGCGCGGCGGGGTATCATAAACCACCACATATTCATTATAAGTCTGGTCAAATTGCCGACCACTAATATAGGCGATAAAAGTGACAATCCCGATAATAGAAATTAGCACGAATGTCCCGATTAAGGCAAAATTTGCTTTACTTTCCACGATAATGATCCTGTTTTCTGTGCATTACCCGCTTGTTTTCGCCGCTCGTGATCTCGGGCCACCAAAATATTCCTGCACCCAAGGGTGGTCATATTTCACTACGTTATCAAGACTATCGGCGATGGCAATATGTTTATCAACCAATACCGCCACACGGTCGCAAATGGTAAACAGGCTGTCCAGATCATGCGTGACCATAAATACCGTTAAACCCAACGCATCACGAAGCTCCAAAATCAACTCATCAAACCCATTGGCCCCGATAGGATCCAGCCCCGACGTAGGCTCGTCCAAAAACAGCATTTGCGGATCGAGGGCGAGCGCGCGCGCCAGCCCTGCCCGCTTGCGCATCCCCCCCGACAGATCCGACGGGTAGAGCCGCGCAGCGGCGCGCGGCAGGCCGACCATATTAATCTTCATATCCGCCAGCTCACGCATCAAGCTCACGGGTAAATCCGTATGTGTGCGTAAGGGCACCATGATGTTTTCACGCACGCTCAGCGAGGAAAACAAAGCACCGCCCTGAAACAACACCCCCATACGCGTATAGATAGTTTTACGTTCGCTTGCGCTCAACTCACGGCGTTTGCGGCCAAATATTTTTACAAATCCGCCTTCCGGGCTTTTCAAGCCAAGAAGCGTGTTGAGCAGAACCGATTTACCACTGCCCGAACCCCCGACCACGCCCAATATTTCCCCTGATTTCAAACTGATGTTTAAATTTTCATGGATGACATTATTGCCAAATTGCGTGCGAATGCCGCACGCTTCAACCGGATTTGTCAAATCCAGTGTGCTGTAATCAACCCGGCCCATTTACACCCCCATCTTCAAAAACAGCATGGCAAAAACGGCGTCCAGAACAATGACCGTAAAAATGGCTTGAACAACACTGGTCGTGGTTCTGCGTCCCAGACTTTCCACCGAGCCGCCAACGGCCAACCCTTGGCGACACGCGATAATCGCAATGAAAAGCGCAAAAACCGGGGCTTTTATCATGCCGACCCAAAAATGGTTGATGGAAACCACTTCCGTCAACCGGGCCATAAATAGCACCGGCGAAATCCCCTGCGACCAACCGACAAGCACACCGCCGAGCAAGCCCGACAACATGGCGACAAAGGTCAGCAAAGGCGCCGAGATCAAACAAGCAAGAGCGCGCGGCGCAATCAATGTTTCTTCGCGGCTTAACCCGATGACGGTCATGGCATCAATTTCCTGGCGCATTTT
>QIKS01000153.1 GCA_003233025.1 Hellea balneolensis
CGCTGTTGGCGGCGATAGATGGTTTTGAAGGGCAGTCTATCACGCGGATTGCGTTGCGCCTGATGGCTATTCTTGCACAACGCCCGGGTGAGTTACGACATGCGCGTTGGGACGAATTTGATATTGAAGCGGCGGTTTGGTCTATCCCTGCTGAAAAAATGAAGATGCGTAAACCTCACAACGTGCCATTGCCTGCACCTGCCTTGGCGTTGCTGGACGAATTGCGACAGATAACAGGGCACGGTGAGCAGTTGTTTCCGTCATTGAGATCATGGCAGTGCCCAATGAGCGAAAATACATTAAATGCCGCCCTGCGCCGCATGGGGCCACCTTCAGCTGTATTTAGTCTATGCCATTCGTTTGAAAATAAGCTATTGGCTTTGCTATGAAAAGTAATTTTGAACTCAAATACAAATTTACGCGAAAAATTTGGAAAAAGCTGCATGACAGCAATGTCCCAATAGTCTTAGCGGAACACTTAGAAAAAGCTTCATTGGAGGTGGCCCTCGATAAAATTAACCGCGACCTCAGGAATAGTCAGTATCTCCCGAGTATAAATCACGGGTTTCTAGGAATTAACAAGTCCCACGGGGTCACAAGGTTTATTCCAATACTGACGCGTGAAGATATGGCTGTTTACTATTACATTTGTTATCTGATCTCGGGTAAAATTCTGGAGAAACGCGAAAGTATTTATGGCGGTTGGCATATTATACCTGATGTACAACAAAAAGATGACATTCTGACTGTTGAGCAAATAGAGGGCTATCTTCAGGACTATTTCAGTGATTCAGTTTCAAAGAAGAACTGGTGGAAGGAATGGACACGTTTTATCGACATGATTGCTGACTTAACATCGCGTAAAGATATAGGTAACTATATATTAACATCAGATATAGCAAATTTTTATGACAGCATTAGTGTAGATACTCTTATCAAAAAATTGAGAAAAAAGACTTCAAAGTTTGGTGAGCAAATAGACGTTCTTGAAGTTTTCTTAGGTTTCTGGAACCGATTGACAAACGGCTATTCGCGTTCGACCAAAGGCATTCCCCAAGAGCTATTTTCTGATGCAAGCAGAGTGCTTTCGCACTTTTATTTGCAGGATTTTGATAAAAGATTTTTAGAGTACTGTAATAATAATTCGATAATCTATTGTCGATGGGCCGACGATTTTTTACTTTTTGGCAAATCGCCTAAAAAACTAGAAGCAGCCCTGCATAAGGCGTCAAAATTTTTGCTATCAGATGGATTGCACCTATCCGCAGGTAAGACTAAAATAATGTCGCGAATTGAGTATCGAGCCTACCGTTGCATACCATTTTTAGAGGCGGTTCAATCAAACGATATCCGTAAGTATGAAAAATCGTTACGCGCTCACAAGAAACTATTTGATGCTGGAGAAATTCGCGTGGACACACTTTTGAAAACTGCTATCGGCCATTCTGCGCGGAATATTAATAAAATTGGCAGTTACCCCAAACTCTTTATAGACGATGCGATACGAAGCAATGTTGATCTTTCTTTGACATTGAACGACCAGCAAATCTATAATGTAATTCTCCTGAATCCAAAACCCGGAGAAATTTTTCAAATTTTTGTTCGCCGCCTCGAGAGCAAACCTTATGCTTCATCTCGAGCAACTTTTCTGAAAATGCTACGCAAGCACAAAAGAAACTTGGTAGCTTTGGGAATAAGCGAAAAAGCGCAAATGGCATCAATCGGCAGAATTGAACGTGCTAGTTCAGACAGCGTAATTTTACGCGAAATATGTATTCCCGAGGCTAAAAGAGCCTATTAAATTTGTTTTCCAAAAGCAAAAAAACTTGGGCCGCGCACAACGGTTTGGCGGGTGGAAGATATTCGCGCGCTATTTGAGGGTGATGCCAATGACTAGGCGCATAAACCCGCGCAAGGTCAAAATCCACCAGAACTATACCGTGGAAGAAGTTGCCCAGCTAGTGGGGCGATCTATTCCCACCGTGCGAAGCTGGATCAAGAAAGGGCTGCGGGTCATGCGCGGGCAAATTCCACACCTCATTCTGGGCGCAGACCTGCGCGAATATCTCGACAAATCCCAAAAATCCAACAAAAAACCATTGACCCCCAATCAATTGTATTGCCTGAAGTGTCGGAAGCCGCAGGCACCCTATGGTGCGCTTGTCGATTATGTTCCGATATCAGATGTAAGAGGTCGCCTAGAAGGGCTTTGCCCCACCTGTGAGGGCATCTGCAACCGCTTCGCCTCACCCCGCCAACTCCCCCGATTTGCCGAGATATTCGACCTCACCATTCGAACGAATAAGAACGCCTAATGGATACCCCCAACCCCTTCCCAAACTATCACTTATGAAAGGATGCCCAACCATGCGAAAATATTGCGAAGAAAACGAGCGGATCAAACGGCGCTACCTGCGTTATATCAAAGAGGCCAAAAGGCAGGATGTAAAGTCGGTGGACAAGGCCGCCGCTGCCATTTTCCGCTTTGAGGAAAGCACCGGATTCAAGCCTTTCAAGAAGTTTCATATTGAGCAAGCGATAGCCTTTAAGCGCAAGCTAGAGGCCGCCAAGAATGAGCGCACCGGCAAGCCACTTAGCAAGGCTACGATTGATGCGACCTTACGTCTCGTCAAAGCCTTTATCCTTTGGTTGGCTGGGCAGGCAGGCTACAAATCGCGGATCAGTTATGCCGATGCAGAGTATTTCAATAACAGCGCCAAGGATGCCCGCATCGCCCATGCCCAGCGCGAAGCCCCGTTTCCAACGATGGCGCAGCTCGCCCACGCCTTTGCCGCAATGCCGAATAAAACCCAAATCCAGCGGCTAGACAAAGCCCTGTTTGCCTTTCTGGTGCTCACCGGCGCGCGGGTGCAAGCCACCGCCTCCCTGCGCCTCAAGCGGATCGACCTTGTGGAGGGCTGCGTTTATCAAGACGCCCGTGATGTGCAAACCAAAGGGGCCAAAACTTTCCAAACCTACTTTCTGTCAGTGGACCCCGCCTTTTTGGCTTGCTTCACCGATTGGGTGAATTACCTCCGCCATGACCTGCTCTATGGCCATGATGACGCCCTGTTCCCTAAGCCCCAAATGGGCCGCTCCGATGAAGGCGGCTTTGCCCTCATCGGCCTGTCACGTGACAACTGGTCAAACAGCACCAAAATCCGCGATATCATCAAAACAGCCTTCACCACTTCCGGACTTCCGGTTTTTGGGCCGCATAGCTTTCGCAAAGCACTGGTGAAATTTGGTATAGCGATTTGCCAAACACCCGAGGATTTTAAGGCGTGGTCACTAAATCTTGGTCATGATAGCGTAGTCACCACTCTTTCCGCCTATTGCCCAATCTCGGTTGAGCGCCAAAAAGAGCTGATCCAAGGGATGGCTAAAACACCGGCTCGCTAAATAGTTGCGAAATCGCGTTGACTTGTTTGCCCCCCGCCTTAATCAATATAGCCTAACCTTTGAGGACACGCCCCACATGCCAAAATCTCCCTCTCAAACCCGCACGTCTGATCTTAATTTCGCGGCTGACCTTTTTAAAGCCGCTGACAAAATGCGCGGCGCACTGGAGCCCTCGGAGTATAAGCACGTTGCCCTCGGGTTGATCTTTCTTAAATACATTTCCGAGGCTTTTAACGCCCTGCACCAAAAGCTGGCAGAGGATGAATACGCAGACCCTGAAGACCCCGAAGAATACCTTGCACAAAGCGTGTTCTGGGTGCCCGAATTAGCCCGCTGGCAATATTTGCAAGATAACGCCCGTTCCGAGAGCATTGGCAAGATCATTGACGAGGCGATGGAGGCTATCGAGGCCATTCCCACCAATGAAAGCCTCAAGGGTGTGTTGCCCAAAAACTATGCCCGCCCAACGCTGGATAAAACCATGCTGGGCGAGCTGGTAGACCTGTTTTCCAACATCAAGCTGCATGATGATAACGACCGCGCGCGTGATCTGCTGGGGCGGGTATATGAATACTTCATCTCGGGCTTTGCCGGGGCCGAGGGCAAGCGGGGCGGCGAGTTTTTTACCCCGCGCTCGGTTGTGCGCACGCTGGTTGAAATTTTGGAACCATATAAGGGCCGCGTTTATGATCCGTGCTGCGGCTCGGGCGGCATGTTTGTGCAATCGGAAAAGTTTATCCAGAGCCACGGCGGGCGGCCCGATGATATCGCGGTTTACGGGCAGGAGATTAATCACACCACATGGCGGCTGGCCAAGATGAACCTTGCGGTGCATGGCATAGATGCCGACATCCGCTGGAACTCGGCGGGCAGCTTTCATAAAGACGAGCTGACGGATATTAAGGCCGATTTCATCCTTGCCAACCCGCCGTTTAATATCTCTGACTGGGGCGGGGAGAAGCTGGTGGACGATGCGCGCTGGGCTTACGGGGTGCCACCCAAGGGCAACGCCAACTTTGCGTGGCTTCAGCATATCATCCACCACTTGGCCCCGCGCGGCACGGCGGCGGTGGTGCTGGCCAATGGCTCTATGTCGAGCATGACCAGTGGCGAGGGCGAGATCAGAAAACAGATGGTGGAGGGTGACCGCGTGGATTGCATGATCGCCATGCCGGGGCAGCTGTTTTACTCGACCCAAATTCCGGTGTGCCTGTGGATATTGGCGCGGGATAAAAGCGCCAATGGGCACCGCGACAGGCGCGGCGAAACCCTGTTTATTGATGCGCGCAATCTGGGCTTTATGGCAGACCGCGTGCGGCGCGAGTTTAGCGATGCGGACATTGCGCAGATCTCACAAACCTACCACCGCTGGAGATCAAAACCCGAAGCATTGGAGGCGCGCGGGCTGGAGGCCTACGCCGATGAAGCAGGCTTTTGCAAATCGGCTGATCTGGACCTGATCCGCAAATATGACCATGTGCTAACCCCGGGCCGCTATGTGGGCGCAGCTTTGGTCGAGGATGACGGCGTGCCGTTTGAAGATAAGTTCGCGGCGCTGCGGGAAAGGTTGGAGGGGCAGTTTGTGGAGGGCGCTAGGCTGGAAAAGCAAATTAAACGTCTTTTTGAGATCGTTTAGTATGGAGTTTTTCTCACAAGTTGTTCTGCGCGACTACCCAGTCGAAATTATCGATGGTGATCGGGGAGCTAATTATCCCAAGATTGCCGATTTTTCTGATCAAGGATATTGTCTTTTTTTAAGTGCTACTAACGTAACCAAATCGGGCTTTGTATTTGACAATTGCAGTTTCGTCACCTCGGAAAAAGACGGCTCTCTTCGGAAAGGGAAAGTGAAAAATTTGATACCGTTATTACCACACGAGGGACCGTTGGGAATATTGGTTACTTTTCCGATAGGGTTCAGTTTGAGAACGTAAGAATAAATTCTGGGATGGTAATTTTAAGACCTGATGCAACAAAACTGGACCCTCAGTTTCTATATTTCGCACTTCGGTCACCTATGTTCTCGGTGCAAGTTGAAAGCTTTGTTTCGGGAAGCGCACAGCCTCAACTCCCGATCCGTGATCTAAAGCATATTGCGCTTCCGTTACCTGATATTTCGTCTCAAAAACGAATTGCAAATGCCATTGCTTCCCTTGACGACAAAATCGAGCTGAACCGGCGGATGAACGAGGTGTTGGAGGGGATGGCGCGGGCGGTTTTTGTGGATTGGTTTGTGGATTTCGGCCCGACACGGCGCAAAATGGCGGGGGAGGCGGACCCCGTCAAAATCCTCGGCGGTGCCATCCGCCCTAAGGCCCAAGCCCAAAAAACCGCCGCCCTGTTCCCCGCCCGCCTCGACGAAAACGGATTGCCGGAGGGGTGGGAACGTGTGCCTGCTGGCGAGATTTCCGATATTGCAGGCGGAGGAACTCCCAAGACTAAAACGGAAGAGTTTTGGAAAGATGGCCACCACCACTGGGCCACCCCCCGCGACCTTTCAAAGCTATCAGGCGTCTTTATTCGCAATACAGAACGCAAACTGACTGATGCCGGATTAGCCAAGGTAAGCTCGGGGTTGGCTCCTATTGGAAGTGTTTTAATGTCATCACGCGCGCCGATTGGTTATCTGGCAATTGCGGGTGTTCCAATTGCTGTTAATCAAGGATTTATCGTCATGCGCCCAACGAAGCGATTTCCGACGCATTTTGCCAAACTTTGGTGTGAAGAGAATATGGAAACGATAGAAGCAAATGCCAACGGGTCTACCTTTCAAGAGATCAGTAAGAAGAATTTCAAGCCAATTTTGGTGACATCGCCAAGTATGGAGGTGTTGGGAGGTTTTTCTGAAATCGTGGGGGCGTTATACAAATTGATTTCGAATAACGAAGAAGAAAACCAAACCCTCGCCGGGATGCGGGATTTGTTGTTGCCAAAATTAATGTCGGGTGAAATCCGGTTGCGGGAGGGGGGATGATGTTTAACGAGGATATGGTCGAGCAGGCGGTGCTTTCGAGTTTTAAGGCCATGGGCTATGTCTACGCCGACCCCGCCCTGATCGGCCCCGACGCCCCGCAAAAGGAGCGCACGGCCAATGGCGAGGTTTTGCTGCTGGGCCGCTTGCGCGAGGCCGTGGCGCGGCTTAACCCTGACATCCCAGCCCGAGGCTCGCGCGGCGGCGATCAAGCTGGTTACCGTATCTGAAACGCCTTCGTTAATCGAGGAAAACCGCCGTATCCACACGTTGCTAACGCGCGGGGTGGATGTGGAATATAAGCGCCCCGATGGCTCGCTCAAGGGTGACAAGGTCTGGCTGCTGGATTTTGACAATATCGAGGCTAACGACTGGATGGTCACCAACCAGTTTACCGTGGTGGAAAGCGGCCACAACCGCCGCCCCGATGTGGTGGTGTTTGTAAACGGCCTGCCCTTGGCCGTGCTGGAGCTAAAGAGCGCGGCGAGCGCCACGGCCACGATTGAAGATGCATATGCGCAGTTGCAGACCTACAAAGAGCAGATCCCCTCGCTGTTTCGCACCAACGCGGTGCTGATTACCTCTGACGGGTTATTTGGCCGCATCGGCTCGCTAACCGCCGCCGAGGACCGTTTTATGCCGTGGCGCAGTGTAACGGGTGCGGACGGGGATTTTACGCCTAGCGGGCCGAGGGAATCCGACACGCTGATAAGGGGCGTGTTTGACAAGGCGCGGTTTTTAGCGCTGATCCGTGATTTTACGGTGTTTGGCGATAAGGGCGACGGGCCGTTTAAGATTGTTGCGGGGTATCACCAGTTTTTTGGCGCGCAAAAGGCGCTGGCCCGCACGGTTGAAGCGGTGGAGCCAAGCGGTGACCGCAAGATCGGGGTGATCTGGCACACGCAGGGGTCCGGCAAAAGCTTTTTGATGGCGTTTTTCGCAGGATTAGTTGTGCGGGCCAAGGCGCTGGGCAACCCTACGGTTTTGGTGCTGACAGACCGCAACGATCTGGACGACCAGCTATTTGGCACGTTTTCCATGTGCAAAGACCTGCTGCGCCAAACTCCTGAGCAGGTCACGGACCGCGAAGATTTGCGCACGCGGCTGGATCGGCAATCGGGCGGGGTGATATTTTCGACCTTGCAGAAGTTTTCGCCCGAGAGGGGCGAAGAGCATTTTCCGATGTTATCTGATCGGCGCAACGTTATTGTGTTGGTGGATGAGGCGCACCGCAGCCAACATGGCTTTGATGTGAAGCTCAACAAAGGCACCGGAATTCGGCGCTATGGCTATGCCCATTATGTGCGCGAGGCCTTGCCCAATGCCTCTTTCGCGGGCTTCACCGGCACGCCGATTGATGCGGCAGATGTAAACACGCGGGCGGTGTTTGGCGATTATATCGACGTTTACGACATTAGCCGCGCAGTGGAGGACAAGGCCACGGTGCCGATCTATTATGAGAGCCGATTGGCGCGGATAGAGCTGGACCAAGAGGCCAAGCCGGAGATGGACGCGGCGGTGGATGCGCTGTTTGACGACGAAAGCCTTTCCGAGCAGGAAAAGGCCAAAGCAAGCTGGAGCACGGTTGAGCGGCTGGTCGGGGCGGCCCCGCGCTTGGATCAGGTGGCGGCAGACATCGTCAGCCATCTTGAGGCACGGCTGGAGGCGCTGGATGGCAAGGCCATGGCCGTGTGCATGAGCCGCCGGATTTGCGTTGATTTATATGAGCGGATTGTGGCGCTGCGCCCTGATTGGCACTCTAACTCGGATATGGAGGGGGCGGTAAAGGTGGTGATGACGGGGTCTGCTTCTGACCCGCTGGAATGGCAGCAGCATATTGGCAATAAAAAGCGGCGTGATGGTTTGGCCAAGCGGGCGCGAGATGTGAAAGACCCGCTTAAACTGGTGATTGTGCGGGATATGTGGCTGACGGGATTTGATGCGCCTAGTATGCACACAATGTATGTGGATAAGCCAATGCGCGGGCATGGCTTGATGCAGGCCATAGCGCGGGTGAACCGTGTGTTTAAGGACAAACCGGCGGGCTTGGTGGTGGATTATATCGGCATTGGGCAAAACCTGAGAAAGGCGTTGCAGAATTACACGGCGTCCGACCGGGGACAAACAGGAATTGATGAAGAAGAAGCCGTTGCGGTTCTGGACGAAAAGTTTGAGTTGGTGCAGCAGATGTTTGGTGGCCATGATTATTCTGGTGGTGTGGATGGTGAGCCAAGCGCGCGCCTTACTGCGCTGGCAAATGCGATGGACTGGATTTTAGGCCAACAACAGGCCGCCGCCAATGCTGTTGAGAATGAAGAAGGCAAGAAAAAAGCGCTAAACAAGTTTCAGGATTTGGTATTGGCGCTGGGCAAGGCCTTTGCATTGGCAGCCGCGAGCGATAGGGCGCGCGATATTAAAGACGAAGTCGGGTTTTTTCAGGCGGTGCGGGCCGCTATGATCAAGCCAACCGCAAAGGGCGGGATAAGCCAGCGGGATAAAGAAATGGCTATTGGGCAGTTAATAGATGCTGCCATTGCCAATGCCGAAATTATTGACATTCTGGGGGCCGCCGGGTTTGACCGCCCTGATATCTCGATACTATCTGATGAGTTTTTGGCGGAAATCCAAGAAATGGAGCAAAAAAACCTTGCGCTTGAGGCACTCAAAAAACTGCTGAACGGGGAGATAAAAGGCAGGGCTGCAAAAAATGTGGTTGAAGCTAAGGCGTTCTCAGAAAGGCTTGAGGCATCCATTGCAAGATACCATTCAAATGCAATCACCAGCTTGGAGATGATTCAAGAGTTGATCGACCTTTCAAAGGATCTTCAAAAGTCCATTCAAAGAGGTGATGAGCTAGGCCTAAGCCCCGAAGAATTGGCTTTTTATGATGCCCTGTCCGATAATAATTCGGCTGTTGATGTTTTGGGCAATGAGCAGTTACGAATAATTGCCAATGAGCTTGTTGAACAATTGCAAAAAAATGTGACTGTGGATTGGCACCTTAAAGATAGCGCGCGGGCCAAGCTGCGAATTCTGGTAAAGCGAATTTTGAAGAAATTTGGATATCCTCCTGACCTAGAAGAAAATGCAATTACCACAGTGATTTCGCAGGCAGAAACGTTGCTGCGTTGGCAATCGTGATTGACAATAGCAGTGATAGATCGGCTCAGAAAACCAATTTTGGGGGTATAATTGGGGTGTTTTATAAATTCACATTAAATTAGTTGTTTAATAACAATGTTTTATGCTCTTAATCACAGTCCTGCTGCCACCATTTAATGGGCACCATACACTTCGTGTGATTTATTTGTCGCGTCCAAGGGACGCTTCCCCTACGCCTCGGCTTTTAATATATTGTCGCCGTTGCGGCCTTCGACCGCTTCCCCGGCACC
>QIKS01000162.1 GCA_003233025.1 Hellea balneolensis
TTGGGAGCTGGACAGGACACGTAGCTGGGGCTGGAACCAAGGGTCCAGAACAGGGTTTGAACATATGGTCAATGTTTGCGACCAAATGAAACAGGATGATATCGAAATTTATATGATCCGCGTCAACGGAAACACCCGCGCTGAACCTTATATGCAAGACTGCGCAACAACTGAAAACCATTACAAAACCGTGAGCACGAACGCTGAACTTGCCTTGGCTTTTTCTGAAATTGGCATTGGCATTAAAACAGAATTGCGTGTCGTCCGATAGCAAATTGTCCGCCGCCCTTAAAGAATAGCTGGAATTAGGCGACAGGGTAGCGGGTGAGTTCTAAAAAATGCTCAAACCAAGCCTTGCACACACATCCAAACGACCTGCTGGACACATGCCAACCGGGGCAAGCGGTTTAGCTCGGCGTTCAGTTTGACTTGTCTACTGTGTGTCCAAACCACACCGGGTTCAGGCCAGAATTGCAAGACCTGTAATTGGCCGTTTTTTCGGTCAGCCCGTACTTCGATACGGCCAACAAAACGCTGGCCCTCCAAAAGCGGATACACACAATAGCCCCATTTACGTTTGGCGGCAGGGATAAAAATTTCGATTTTATACGCAAACCCAAACAGGCGCAGCAAGCGTGTACGGTCACGGATATCTCCTAATCTGCAGGAAACACTCTCCACTTTAGTGAAGCAAGTCCAATGATGTGCTTGGCCGCAAAGGTTTGGCGATACCTTAGTTCCTCTATCGTCAATAGTGTCTAGGAGAATCATCAATGAGTGTTATAGTAAACCGGTATATTAATCGGGGACGGTAAAACTTATGATGACGCGGTTTGGATATTTGCAGATTATATTCGCGGCTTTGTTTGGTTTATGCTGGTCAAACCTGGCATTGGCTCAAACCCCGCCGCAGATATCCGAGCAGGCTTTAAGGGCGGAGCAAGCCTCGGTTGAGGGAAATGGGGCGCTTGGGTCTGAAGAGAAAAAACAAATCATTGAAATTTATGAAGCCGCCCTGAGCCGCATGGCTGATGGCAATGCAGAAAAAGCCAAAGCGGATGTTTTAAAAACCCAGCGGGAAAATGCCCAAGAGGTGATAGAAAATCTGGATCTGGAGATCGCAAAAGTACGGCAGGATTTGGCGCGACGCAGCGCTGATTTGACGCAAAATTTTGCCGATTTATCTTTGGAGGATCTTGAAAGTCTACTGGCGGAAAAGCGTTCTGAGGTAGGTGGTTTGCGGACATTTCTGGCTCAGACGGAAACGGCGCGCTTGGCCCTGGATCAGCGCCCCGCCGCAGCGCGTATAGAATTGACAGAAGCTCAGGAAAGAACCACCGAGCTGCGCGCGCAAATTGCCGGGCAGACTTCCGAAGCGGCCGGTTTGGCGCAAAAAGCGGGAAACAGCCTTGTCGCTGCAAATCTTTATGAGCGGCAAAACCGGGTTTTGACCTTGGAGCAGGAAATTGCCAGCATTGCGTCACAACGAAATATTATGGGGCGGCGGATTAGCTTGGTCGCGGCGCAAATTTTACAAACCGAAGGTCTGGTTACCGCCTTGCAGATTAAAACCGGTTCAGCGCGCGCCATGAATGCCGAGCAAAGATTTAAAGACGCCGAGCTTGTCTTGCAAAGCTTTGCCGGACGTCATGCGGTTGTGCAGGCTTATGGGCAAGAAAATGTCAATCTAAGCTTAAAGCTGTCGCGCAGTGTCGAAACCGATGAGGATATTCCCGCCAGTGAAGCACAAATCCGCACCCAGCTTAGCCGGGTGGAGGTTGATGCCAATGTTACCGAGCAAATTATCAGCACGAAAAGTGGCAGTAAAAATTACGGGGTTCATTTGCGCCAATTGCGTAAGAAATTACCGTCCGTGCCCCGCATTGGCGCTCAGATCAGAGTGCGCCAATCGGCCCTTGGAGACGCGTTGTTTGAGCGTATTATCAATCAAGAAACCTTGCAAAACTTCAATGCCAGCCCGTTGGATATTGAAGCGGAGATTGAGCGGCTGGACACGGGCCTGCTTTTTAGCACTGAGTTTTTGCAAGATGAAGATATTGTCGCCATGCGCAGATTGCACGATAATCGCCGTGAATTGCTGATCGGCCTGGCTTCATTTTCCGTCTTAAAAGCAGCTAAACTTGAGGAGCTGAACGGTTTGCAAGCGGAGCTTATGGCCAAGGTGGAATCCTTAAGTGAGCGTTTGGATAACCGATTATTATGGTTGCCCAGTACGGACGCTGTGGATTTTAGCTGGCCTGGGAAAACCGTTCAAGGCGTTGGCCAAACATTTAGCCCGGCCAATATCAAAACCACGGGCCAGGCTTTCGCCAGCGGGTTTAAACGGTCTTACGGATTGATGGTTGTGGTTTTGTTTTTGTTGGTCAGTGTTTATGTAATCCAAAACCGCTTTCAACCCATATTGGCCAGCATGAGTGGCCGAGTTGGTCGCGTACAAAAAGATTCCTACCTCCTAACCCCCATCGCCGTCCTGGAAGGTGCTTTAAAGACGGTCGCATGGTTTGTCGGGCCGTTGTTACTCGGGCTGATTTTCCTAAACGCCGTCTCGGACAATGAATTTGTTGGCGCCCTGATGCGGGCGAGCTTGATTGTCGCCGGACTAATTTTCGTCTTCATGGTGTTGCGGGCGTGGAGCGTTAAAGGTGCTTTGTTTGACCTTCACTTTCGTGTTGACCGGGAGCTGCGCGACCGGTTGGTCAAACATATTCCCTGGCTGCTGGCGACACAGATTGTCAGTGTTATTTTTATCGCCCTTACCGGCTATAGCGCTAATTTTGACCCCGGCCCCTCAGCCCTCGGCGTACTTGGGTTTTTGATCGGGGCTATCAGTATTTCGGTGTTTGCAGCACAATTGGCGTGGTCGCGCAGTGCTGTCTTTCGAAAACGCAATACGGATAAAGAAGGCATTTATATTCGAAATGAAAAATGGTTCTTTTTGCTGGCCATATTATTGCCGTTGATCACCAGCCTTTTGGCGGTATTTGGGTATTTTGAGACGGCGCGCTTGATATTATCGCGGTTCTTCCTGTCGTTTTGCGTGTTGATTGGTGCCTATATCGCCCACGGCTTGTTGCGCAGAACGGTGGTGATCGCCCAGCGCAGGCTGGCCTTGCAGCAAGAGCGGGCAAGGCGCGATAGAGTGCTGCGCGAAAGGCGAGAAAAGGTCGCTGCCGAGGAGCGAGGCGAAATCCCGACGCCGAAGCTTGATTATGACAGCATTGATTTGGAAACCATTAACCGCCAATCCAGCCAATTGGTCAATATCACGATCTTTATTTGTGCGGCGGGTTTGCTCTGGGCGCTGTGGGCGAGTTTATTGCCAGCATTGTCAGTTTTCAGCGCGGTCGAGATTTGGAGTTACATGGATATTTCTGCAACCGGCGGATCGATTGAAGTGCCGATAACGTTGTGGAGCCTGATGCAGGCCGCGGGTATTGCGCTTGTGACATGGTTGGCGGCGCGCAATCTCCCCGGGTTTTTAGAGATTTTTATCCTCAAAAGACTAGAGGTTACCCAAGGTTCGCGCTTTGCCATTGTGACGGTTCTTGGCTATATGATCTTCATCATCGGCATGATTATCGCCTTTAACAAGCTCGGCACCCAATGGTCGCAATTCCAGTGGGTTGTTGCAGCTCTTGGTGTCGGTATCGGCTTTGGCCTGCAAGCCATTTTCGCCAACTTTATTTCAGGCTTGATTATTTTATTTGAACGCCCGGTCAGGATTGGCGATTTTATCACGATCGGCAATATTAGCGGCTCCATCACCCGCATTCAAATCCGGGCAACCACATTGCTTGATCTTGATAATAAGGAAATCCTCATTCCCAACCAAGAATTGATCTCCCAGCACGTGACCAATTGGACGCTCAGCAATGCGGTAACGCGTCTGATCGTCGATATTGGTATTGCTTACGGTTCGGATACGAAAAAAGCCCATGAATTGATGCTCAAGACCATCGAAGCCAACCCCAATGTTCTCGCCAACCCCGAACCAAGCGTGTTGTTCCTGGGGTTTGGCGACAGTTCTCTTGATTTCGAAATACGGGTGTTCTTGCGCAGCTTTGGCCAGCGTTTCAGAGTGAGCCATGAGATACACATGGCCGTAGACCAGGCTTTGCGTGAAGCTAACATTGAAATCCCGTTCCCGCAGCGTGATTTGCATATAAAACCGCCAGCGGAGCCTGCGCTCCTCCAAAAACCGAAACGAAAAACTGCTACGAAGCATAAACCTGAGTGATAAATTAAAGCTTTCGCGCTTTAACTGGCAATGATCACCGTCTTTAAATTGGTGAATTCGCGAAAGCCTTCTTTACCCATTTCGCGGCCAAAGCCGGAGCGCTTTATGCCGCCAAAGGGCAGGCGGATATCGGATGAAGCATAGCGGTTTATGAAGGTGGAGCCGGATTGCAGTTCGGCAATGGCAGTGTTGATCTCGGTCTCGTCATTGGAAAACAGGACGGATGACAGGCCGAGCAGGCTATCATTGGCGAGGGTAAGGGCGTCTTCGAATGTATCGACCTTAAACAACATGGCGACGGGGGCGAATATCTCTTGGTAATAGATATCCATCTCCTTGGTGATGTTCTCTATAACGGCGGGGCGCATATAATATCCCGTTGGCGGGAGTTTTTGCGCTCCCGATGTCGCGACCGCGCCTTGTTCTATGGCCCGCAATAGAGGTTTTTTAGCGCCTTTTAATGCGCGCTGTGAGCAAAGCGGCCCCATATCTGTGTTGGGGTCGAGCGGGTCGCCTAAAATAATTGCGTTGATTTGGGCCATGAACCGGGCTTTGAAATCGTCATAGATATCGGCGTGGACGATCAAGCGTTTGGCGGCAATACAGGATTGCCCATTATTGCGCATACGCCCGGTAATGGCGGCCTTGATGGCTGCGTCCATATCTGCGCTGGGCATGACGATGAACGGGTCAGCGCCGCCCAGCTCCAAAACGCAGGGTTTAATGGTTGTACCGCACACCGCCGCCACGGCAGAGCCTGCCGCCTCGGAACCGGTTAAAGATGCGGCCTTCACCCGTTCGTCCTTAAGAATGGCTTCGACGTGCCGCGAGCCAATCAATAATGTCTGAAAGGCGCCTTTGGGGAAGCCGGCCTGGGCAAATAATTCTTCCAGTTTCAAGGCGCATAAGGGGACATTTGAGGCGTGTTTAAGCAAGCATGTATTGCCGGCCAACAAAGCCGGAACGGCGACGCGAATAACCTGCCAGAACGGGAAGTTCCACGGCATGACAAGTAAAATCGGCCCTAAAGGTAGCGGGCGGGTAAAGGCGCGTTTATATTCGGTTTGTATGTCTGTATCGGATAGATAATCTCCTGATATTTCGGCGCTATAGCGGCAAAACTGAATGCATTTTCCAAGTTCTGCATGGGCCGCTTTCAAGGTTTTCCCCATCTCCATCGTCATGGCTTGGGCGGCCTCGTCAGCCCTGTCTTCAAGACTGTCCGCCAGCCTCAGCACCAGGGCTTGACGGGCGCTAAGTTCGGTCGTGCGCCATGTCTCAAAGGCGGTTTGCGCCTGATCGAGTTTTTGCTCAATTTCAGGGGCAGTAAGCGCCTGATAAGTCTTGATAACTTGCTCTGTTGCCGGGTTTTTACTTCTGATCGTCATATATTCCTCATCGCCATAATTCGTTTAGGCTGATTGGCACAAAAGACAAAGAAAGAATGGAAATTCTCCAATTGAACGATCCATTGTGTCCTTTATGGCACACCTTGGCATGAATATGCATATAAGTGCGTATGATTGTCGTTCGGGGCTATTACATTGGGATAGCATATGATAGGCAATCAATAAGTATGCGTGTATGCATGTAGAGTATGCACGTATGAAAATGTATAAACGCAAAATACCTGAACAGGGGATATCATGAAAAATACAAAACTTTCTTTACTGGCTTCCGCCGCAATTACCGCCGGCCTGGCATTTTCGGGCACGGCTTATGGGCAAGTTACAGACGAAGTTATTGTTACGGCAACAAAACGGCCACAAACATTGCAAGAGGTTCCTGTCGCGGTAACAGTGACGGGTGCGGATGTACTCCAAAAAGCGCAAATCCTTGATATTACCGATTTACAATCCGTTGTTCCGTCTTTGCGTGTTTCGCAATTGGAAACGGCCGTGAACACCAGTTTTGTCATCCGTGGCTTTGGTAATGGTTCCAACAATCCGGGTATTGAGCCTTCTGTTGGTGTGTTTATTGATGGCGTTTACCGTTCACGCGCGGCGGCTCAAATTGGCGATTTGCCCAATCTACAGCATGTTGAAGTGTTGCGCGGCCCTCAAAGTACGCTTTTTGGTAAAAATGCTTCTGCCGGTGTGATCGGGGTAACAACCTCCAAGCCGTCTTTTGATCCGGTTGGACATATTGAAGTTGGCATTGGTAATTTTGACCAAAGAGTTCTCAGGGGTTATTTTTCAACAGGCATTTCCGATACGCTTGCCTTTAGTATCGGCGGCAGTGTTAATAGACGCGATGGTTATACGGATAGCGCCTTGCCTGGACTGGAAGATATCAGTAATCGCAATCGCTGGAATTTGCGGGCTCAGGCGCTTTTGCAGCCTCGAGACGATATTTCCATTCGCCTGATCGCGGATTACGGCGAGCTTGATGAACTTTGTTGTACAGTGACCACTGTCGTCGCTGGCCCTACTGAGGCTGCGATTAATGCGCTTGGCGGCCAAATTGCCGATGTCAATGACCGTTTTTCTTTCAGAACCTTCCTCAACAGTCCGCCGGTCAACCAGGTTGAAGACGGCGGTCTTTCTCTTCATGTAGATGTTGATTTTGACAACTTTGCATTCACCTCGATCACGTCATATCGTGAAAATCACACGTTTTTGAATACCGATTCCGATTTCACCAGCGCAGAGCTGCTTGATGCGATTACATTGGACCGGGATATCGGTACCTTTACTCAGGAAGTTCGTTTGACATCAACTGGCGACAATGTTGTCGATTGGATGGTTGGCGGCTATTACTTTGCTGAAAACATTACTCAAGAGAATGGTCTTGATCTTGGCGCTGATTTTGGTCCTTTTGCTAATATCCTTGCTGGCGGTGCCTTGGCTTCTTTTGAACCTCTGTTCGGGTTTGCTCCTGGTTCGTTTTTTAATGGCGATGGGGGGCCGGCTGAAGTCATTACCTATGGGCAAGATAATACGGCTTACTCCTTATTTGGTACCGTTGACTTTAATGTCACAGACCGCCTGACCGTATCTGGCGGGTTGAATTATACCAATGACCGCAAAACCACATCAGCCTTCGCTGTGGTTAACGAGCCTTTTTCCAATATTGACCTGGTTAATGATCCGACTGTTTTTGGTGTTCCCTTACCAGCGGTTTTATTTGGCCAGGCATTTACGGACAGTACAGGTCTAGCGCCAACGCCAGCTAATATTGCTTTCATTGAAGGCGTTGCACCGGGTACATCTGCTGCGATTAATGCGGGTGTTTCTACAGCTATTACCGGGCTTCAAGGCCTGCAGTTTTTGCCGCAATTCCTCAACTTTCCAAACTCGGTTGAAAGCAATGAGACACGCGATGACGCGCTAACCTATACCGCCCGTGCTGCTTTCGCAGTCAATGATAATATTAATACATATATTAGCTATGGAACGGGCTTTAAAGCATCGTCTTGGAATTTGACACGGGATACGCGTCCTTTCGCTGCTGATGCGGCTGCCTTGACTGCAGCAGGCCTGACTGTAACGAACCAGACATTTGGCACCCGTTTTGCCGGGCCGGAAGATGTTCGGTTGATTGAGGTTGGTCTTAAAGCACGGTTTAACAAAGGCGCTCTTAATATTGCCGTTTTTGATCAAAGAGTTGACAACTTCCAAAGCAGTACATTCCTTGGCACTGGTTTCGTTTTGGCCAATGCGGGTCTTCAAAGAACTCGTGGTGTTGAGGTCGAAGGCAGGTACTCTCCTTTTGAACAGTTGACATTGACGGCTGCAGCGACATTCCTCGACCCAATATTCCTGGAATTCGTTAATGCTCCAGGGCCTGGTGGTACAACCGTTGACCGTTCTGGCGATACTGTTGCCAGTGTCCCCAAGACGGCAGCGTCTGCATCTGCGACCTATGACCATGATTTTGATAATGGTGTGACTGGGTTTTTACGCGGCGACTATCAATATGAAAGCAATGTTGAGATCAGTTCACTTCTACCGGGGATTGACCGCAAGGTCAGCACATTTAATGCCAGTGCCGGTATAACTCTTGACAACGGCCTCGCCATACAAGTGTGGGCGCGCAACCTGTTTAATGATCAATACCTCACGACCCTGTTTCCAGGCGTTGTGCAAGCCGGCACCATTAACGGCTATCCGTCTCAGCCGCGCACTTTCGGTGTGTTGTTGCGCAAGACTTTTAATTAAACCCAAGACTGTAAGGTTGGGGGAAGAAAGGGCAGCTTTACGCTGCCCTTTTTGTTGCCCGTCTTGTTATTTTAGGAGCTAGCTTGTAACGCCCAGTCAATGAAATTTCTCATTACGGCGTCACGCTCCGCTTTGGGTTCATTGAGGGCCTCATGGCGCCCGTTTTCACGGATTTGGGTGGTCACATTTACCAAGCCTGCCGCCGTGAAGCGTTGGCTTAAATGGGTGACGGCTTTGCCAAAATCGACCGATGGGTCATCATTGCCGCCCAGCACAAAGAGCGGCATGGTTTTAGGGATGGCTTCCAAGCCAATATCGCTGCTTGTAACGTCCAGACCCGTTGCAATATCTTTCCACATGGAGAGAGAAGCCGGCCAACCACAATCCGGATCGTCTATGTAAGCTTTGGCTTCGGCGATATCTTTGGTCAACCAGTCAACACTGGTGTGCCGGGGGCTGATTTTTTTGTTAAAACCGCCGAATGTCAGGGGGGTGAGGATGCTGGCGGCTTGGCCGGGTTTAACCAGGCCTTCAAGGGCAAGAATAAATTTCAAAACCTTGAGCGCAGATGTTTTACTCATGGCCGCATTCCACAGGGCTGCCGCGTCGACGCTGTCTGGCCAGCGCAAGAGATACTGATAAGCCAAGATGGCGCCCATAGAATGCCCAAATATGATCACTGGTAATGTCGGGTGACGCTTGCGGATTTCCCCATTGACGAATTGCATGTCGGCCAGGGTTTTCTCCCAGCCATCTTTACTTGCAAATATACCTTGGTCGCTATCTGGGGCCGTTGTTGCGCCGTGCCCACGGTGGTCTTGGGCGTAGACGACAAACCCGGCGCGGGCCAGCCTGTTTGCGAAGCGGCCATAGCGCCCCCCATGCTCGGCCAGGCCGTGATTGATATGGATGACAGCACGCGGCGCTTTTGTCGGCATTTTATGATAGACACACAGGCTGGCCCCGGTTGGGCTGTCCCAGGCTTGTATTTTTGAATATTTGCCGTTGGCGGAGGTCGGATGTTGGCGCATGTTAAAGCTCTTGCAAATTGATACTGGTATCCGTTTTGACAAGTTTGAAACTTTTGCGGATTTGCGCTTCATACTCCGGCGTTAAAACCGTTGATACGCCAACGAAATCAACCCGGCCTGCTTGCGGGGTAAGCTGTAAATCCAGATAGCCTTTATGGCTGAGATCATGATAGAGGATATCTTGGTTTTTGGCTTTGAGGCGACGGGAAAGCT
>QIKS01000172.1 GCA_003233025.1 Hellea balneolensis
GTGGCGTTAACAGGCGCTTAACCATAAGGGGTTTCGTGCGGGTCATAATGATGCAAAATCAGGACATTTGGTCGATATTGGCTGCATTTGCGGTTTATAAATCCGGTTGGTGTTTACTGAATATTTCCTAAATTCACTTAATTTGACGCCGTACAATATGGTGGGAAATATGAAGAATGTAAAAAGGGCAGGGCAAGCCTTTGCAAAGCCGGGCAATTTCGAACAATACGGCGCGCAAGACGGCGGCGAGGGGCGGCGGGGTAAATCCGTTGCGTCTCTTGCAAAGCATAGAGATCAAAAGCCTTTGGACGGGCTGTCATCAGGCCGTTCGCGCACGCCTTTGTCTGCAATAAAATTTTCCAAGAACACCTTGAACATGAATGCCGTGCGTGCGGTTTTGCGTCTTTGTGACGGGGCATGGGTTAGCCTTGTGATTTTATTGTGTATTTGGAGCGCCTATATTGGCAGTAATAACAAGGAAATCATCGCGCCTATTATTGCCGGTTTGAGCGGAGCGCTTGGCTTTGTCGTGACGCTTTATTTGACGAAAGCGCACCGTTTTTCGCCGGTTGAAAAATGGGGGGAGCACTTAAGGACGGTTTTGCTCAGCGGTGCAGCGGCTTTGGGGGTTTGGTTATCAATTGCTTTAATTCTCAGGCCAGACACCTTCCTGCCCGACGCCCTTGCCCGCGCCGGGCTTCTGGCGACGGCGACATTACTGGTTTTGCATACGGTCTATTTTTTCTTGATAAAGCGCCAACATGAAAAGGGCGAATTAATACCGACAATTGTCATGCTCGGCGCGACGGCAGCAGCGCAGCGGTTGATCGAGGAGAACGCCAGAACCCATGAGCTGAACATATTGGCGATTTTCGATGAACGCTTGTCCCGGGCACCACACAATATTCACGGCGTGCCAGTGGTTGGGAAAATCGAAGATATGCTGGGTTGGAACGCGCTGCCATATGTGGACAGGATTGTCGTCACCTTGCCGTCTATGGCGGCGGACCGTAAGAAAGCTTTTGTTGATCAAGTGCGTAAATTACCAAACCGGATTGCCTTTTTGGTTGATGAGTTTGAAACCCTGGATCATGTCCAACAACGCCTGACGCAAATCGCCGAAATCGGGATGCGCGAAGTTACCGGCAAGCCAAAACCGGGCTATCATATATTTATCAAACGGGCCGTGGATATCGCCATAAGCAGTGTGGCCTTGTTGTTTGGCGCGCCAATATTGGCGCTGATTGCTCTGGCTATAAAACTGGACAGTGACGGGCCGGTTTTGTTTAAACAAAAACGCCAAGGCTTTAACAACCGCCTGTTTGATGTCTATAAATTCCGCTCTTTGCGTGTCGAGGCGCAAGACAAAGAAGCGAAGTTGCAAGTTAAAGCGGGCGATAGCCGGGTGACCAAAGTGGGACGATTTATCCGCAAAACCAGTTTGGACGAACTGCCACAATTGCTCAATGTTTTGCGCGGCGATATGTCTCTTGTCGGCCCCCGACCCCACGCGCTGGGCATGCATACGGGCAATACTGAAACCTATAAATTGGTTGATGATTACGCTCACCGCTTGAAGGTTAAGCCGGGCCTTACGGGTTGGGCGCAGATTAACGGCTCACGCGGGCCTTTGCACAACGCCAAAGATGTCGCCCGGCGTATCCAGCTTGATATTGAATATATCGAACGCTCAAATATATTCTTTGATCTGATGATTATGATAAAAACCCTGCCCTGTCTTCTGGGTGATGACGATAATATTCGCTAGGGGGTTTGTCAGTGATCTGGAAGCAAATGCTTGGATATGTACCGGTTAACCTGGCCAATATTGTCATTAGTTTTGGCACGATTGCGCTGTTAACCCGGCTGTTTGACGCGGCAGAATTTGGCCGTTACGCAATCGCTATGGTATCGCTCCAGTTTTTCCACATGCTGATTTTCACTTGGCTGGAAGCGGCGATTGCCCGCTTTCATGCCCGGGCAGAAAAAGGGGACGGCCTGGCGTCATTGCTCAAAACCAGTTATATTACAGGCATTATCCTGGCCGCATTGGCCTTCTTGATATTGTTGGCGGGGCTTTATGTGCTGCCGCTTGGCGACGGGCGGATGAAGATGCTGCTGGGGTTTGCCCTGGGGTCTACCTGTATTATGGTGATTTATAATATCGGCATTGAAGCCCATAAGGCCGCCCACCGGATTAGCCGCTTTAGTGCCTTGCATACATCACAAAGCTTGCTTGGATTTTCCGTCGGGATTGCGTTGATTTTACTGACGCCTTTGCGCGAGACGGCGCCGTTTATTGGCATTATCATGGCGACAATTGCCACCATTATGGTTGATCTGCCCTTTATGCTTAAACGGATGAAAGGCGGGCGGTTTAAAAAGAAATTGAGCTATAAATACTTCGCTTATGGCCTGCCGATCAGCCTGTCTTTATTGCTGTCTTATATTTTGTCGCAAGGGGATTTGTTTTTCATAAAATACTTTATGAACGATCAGGCGGTCGGGGCCTATAATGCCGGTTACAATCTGGCCAATCGCAGTTTGGACGTTTTGTTTATCTGGATAGCCATGGCCGTCACCCCCATAGCCGTTACGGCTTTGGAGCAAGAAGGGCTTGAGAAAACCACGCAGGTTTTGAAGAATTACGGCGCAACGCTTTTGCTATTTGTCTTGCCAGCGGCGACAGGTATTGCGCTTGTGGCGGAGCCAGCCGGGTTGATTTTAGGGATTTCAGTGCGTGAGGAAGCGGTTAAAATCATGCCGTGGATTGCCTTTGTTGGCGTTATGAACGGGTTTATTTCCTATTATGCCCAGCGGGCGTTTATGTTGGCCAAGAACACCGGTATTTTGGCAATCATCATGGTGTTCCCGGTTTTGATCAATATCGGCCTGAACATCTGGCTTATCCCTCTCTACGGCTTGCAAGGTGCGGTGTGGGCAACATTGGCCGCCTATGCGATCGGGCTGGTTTTGTCCTTGGCGGTGGCGCGGCGATATTTTCCTTTGCCCCTGCCCCTAAAAGCGTTCGCCCAAACAAGTTTTGCCTGCCTGGTGATGAGCGGTTGCGTATTGGCCTTGCCAGCCAGCCTTGAAAATTTGCCGGATATTATAGAGCTGCTCATCAAAACGGGTGTCGGGGCGTGTGTATATGGCTTGGTGGTTTTTGCGATGAATGCGGCGAATTGTCGAGATTTGGTTCAAGACGGCTTGCAGAAATTTAAACCGCCAAAGACGGCAGCGCCATGAGTGAAATTTATGAAAACACAGGTGCTAAACAAGGGGCTAAACAAAATAAAATCCCGGTTTTATCGGTGCTTATTCCCTATTACCGCGACGACCCTGGTCTGTGCTTACAAAATCTGCTCAAGCAATCTGGCGACATGGCCGCGGTCGAAATTTTGCTTTATGATGACGGGACAAACAATGCCCCCCTCAACGAAACTTTGCGCATTATCACAAAAACCGCCCCCGCCCCCGTGCGGCTGTTTTGCGCGGCGCAAAACAAAGGTCGCTCCTATGCCCGCAATTTTTTGCTGGGGCAGGCGCGGGCTAAATGGGTGTTGTTTTTGGATGCAGACATGTTGCCCGTGGACACCAATTTCATTGCCCGTTACCGGGAAAAAATCAACGCCAACAACACAGATATTTTGTTTGGCGGGTTTGTAGTGCCCGAAACGGCCAGCAGCCGACAGACGGAATTACACCGCGTCCTAGCCCTGCGTTCTGATTGTCACGGTGCGGCGGTGCGCAGCTTGGCCGGGCCGCAATATGTGTGTACGTCCAATTTATGCGTGCGCAAAGAGGTGCTGGTGGCTGAGGCTTTCGATACGGATTTTACCGGTTGGGGCTGGGAAGACAGCGAATGGGCGGCGCGGGTGGCAACATCCTACCGCTTGACACATATCGATAACCCGGCCTTGCACACAGGGTTGGAAAGCACGCAAACCTTGTTGGCGCGCTTTCGCGACAGTGCGGGGAATTACGTCAAATTTACCAATAAACACCCCAAATTGGCCAAAACTTTGCGCTTATATAAATTAGCCCAGCGCCTTAAATACATACCGGGGCAGGGCTTGTTGCGGCCACTTTTGGCTTTGTTAGTGCGAAACCCCTTTGGCAGCGTCCCGATGAAATTTAGGCTGGCGGCTTTGAAGCTTTGGCGGGCAAGCTGGTACGGCAAGGCGATGCGATGACAACAGCTTATCAACCACCAACAAATTTGCGGGCAAAGATTGAGCGCAAGCTTTTGCCTTTTCAGGCGCGGCGAAATTTGCCTGTAAATCTCACCCGCCCGATCGTCAGTTTTACATTTGATGATTTTCCCCGCTCCGCCCTTAAAAATGGTGCGCGGGTTTTAGAAGCGCGCAATTGGCGCGCCAGTTTTTATGTGGCGTGCGGCCTTGCAGGCACAACCAATCATCACGGGAAAAATTTCGCCGCGAAAGACGTGCGAGAGTTGTTCGAAAACGGCCACGAAATTGCTGGCCATACTTATAGCCATGTCGACTGCACCACATTATCTATGGACGCGGTTGCCTTGGAGATCTCGCGTAATAGAGATGCCTTAAAGAAAATAGGCATCAAGGCAGCGCCCGAGCATTTCGCCTATCCTTACGGTAGTGCCAGCCCGCAGCTTAAGCGTTTTTTATCGGGGCGGTTTAAATCCATGCGCGGTATTGCGCCCGGCGTGCACCACAAAACCGCCGACCTTAACGGTCTTAAATCTACGCCGCTGTTTTCAGGGGAACGGGTTGCGCAAGCCTTGGCGCTCATCGAAAGTTTAAAAAGAAAGCCCGGCTGGTTGACTTTATTTGCCCATGATATCAGGCCCAGTCCCAGCCCTTGGGGGTGTACGCCGCACGAATTTTTAAGCGTTGTCAGGGCCGTAGAAAACACAGGCGCCCAGGTCATGCCGATCGGGGAAGCCCTTGCGCATCTGGAGGCGGTCCGTGAATAAACCCGTCGATATTTCCGTCATCCTGCCAAGCTTTCGCAGACCCGAAGGGTTGGAGATCGCCCTTAAAAGCTTGATGGCTCAAAAGGTTTTGGGTTATAGCATGGAAATTATCGTTGCTGATAATGACCCCAAAGCCAGCGCAAAAACCCTGGTGGCGAAATTGGCGAGAGCTTCCAAGGTGCCAATAAAATACCTTCATGTGCCAGAGCCGGGCGTATCCAATGCCCGCAATGGAGCGCTGGCGGCTGCGGCGGGGCGTTATCTGGCCTTTCTTGACGACGATCAGGAAGCGGGCGAAAATTGGTTGGCTACATTGATGCATATTTGCACGACATATAAAGCCGGCCTTGCTTTCGTGCCGACCATTGCCCGCATTCCCGGTCGCTCATCTTATCATGGTTATTACGAAAATTTCTTTTCCAGATTTGGGCCAAAGCTCGACGAAGGCCTCATTGCCAACTTCTTTGGGTGCGGCAATTCTTTGCTCGACACCCATTTATGTATTTTGCCAAACCAGCACTTCTCGACCGAGATGAACGAAACTGGCGGCGAGGTCGATCTGTTGTTCTCGCAATTGCAAAGCCAAGGTATCGCAATCGCCTGGTCAAGCAAAGCTTTGGCCTATGAAGATATCCGCCCGCACCGGGCAACGCCTGCTTATGTGAAAATTCGCAGTTTCGCTTTTGGCCAAGGGCCGAGCCAGATGGCGGCAGAGGCGAAAAATCCGCTGGGCGTGGTGAGGTGGATGTTGGTCGGCGCGGTGCAATATATGCTGTATCAACCCGTAGCGATCATCACCAAAATAACCGGACATGCTTCCCATATCCGCTTCCTCGCCAAAGCAGCGCAAGGGGCGGGGAAAGTGTTATGGTTTGGCGGGTTTACGCCGAAATTATACGGGGCTGCGGTGGTTGAAAATAAGGAGTTTTAAGCCGCGCCTTATCTCGCCAATAGGCAGGGGCGAAGGAAAACAGTTTCGCCGACGTGGCAACAAACATCACCCAGCTTAAATCATTTTGCTGTAATATCGTGCTTTCTGACAGGGAGATCATAAAGAATAAAACCATCGACAAAATCACCCAATAGTTTTCAACTCCGCCCCGGTACAACCTGTCCAGCGCTAAAATAGCGGAGAATAAAAACAAAAATGCAAATAAGCCAACCGCGATAACCCCGGCGGATAACCAGGTCTCAACCCAGCCATTATGGGCGGTTGGCACGCCCCATTCCAGATTAAACCTGACCCAATATGACGGCCCTAAAGGGTCTTGCCAAAACGCACCATAGCCGTAACCGAGCAAGGGTTTTTGTGCAATGGCGGCGGTCAATTGTGTCCAGATATCCGTCCGCCCGGTCAATGTGCTTTCCTTACCGATTAGGCCAAACATAAAATCAGGCATGAACACCATCAAAAACGTAAACAGGCAAGCGCCGACAACCAGGCTATACATTAAAGGAATTCTCAATATGGGATAACGGCGAAAAAGACGAATGGCAAAAAAGCCTAATATAGCGACGACAGCCGCTAATAATGCCGCTTTTGATGTCGATAACAAGACCAGGGCAAAGCATAAAATACCGGCTGGTATCCACAACCACCCGCGCTTTGGTTTCATGGCAAAGGCGCACATCATCAGCAATAGCCCCTTGGCCATATTGGTGCCAAATGAGTTTTTCTCCAGCCAAGCGCCGCGCCATGCTCCGATATGGACTTCTTGCATCCGGCCCAGTTCAGGCACGAATACGCCGAGGAACAAGCTGATCACTGCGGTGGCCAAGAAAACAGCCGCCAGTTTTTCCACAAGTTCATCCCAGTCATAACGGACGGCGAGCAAAAGCCCAAACAAGGTCGTCATCAACAGGGCAATACTGCGCCTTATGCTGACATCAGGCTCAATCGACCAAAAATAACTCAGCCCGGCCCACAAAATGCAAGCAATCAAGATCGGATTAAAAACCGCTATGCGAAAAATGCCAACAAAATACCGTAAGCACAGCAAAGCTATTAATGCATATCCAGGATACCAGAGGTTTCGGGCCAAATTGGAGGTGCTGGCCAAATCCGTTGGATCGGTCAGGAGCAAGGCAACCAAGGCGGTTGAAAATTGAAACAGGATAATAAAGAAAACGGCACCCTCAAGCCATTTAAATACCTGCCCCGCCGCTTGGTTGCGCATGGCTATGGCGTGGATATGTGTCCCGCTCATATGGCGTCTCTACAGCCGTCCACAGAGGGGAGGTCGTGAATGCAAATTATTCCCTGGCAGGGCCTGCCCAATTTTGTAATGGCTTTATTTGGCATAGGGGTTGGCGCCGACATCCCCCTGCACAGGGGTGTTGCCGTTTGGCCCTGTATAATTTTGAAGGGGGTTGGGGTTCACTGACGGATAAGCCTGGGCAGCTGTATTCACAGCCGGGTGGGGCGCTGATGGTGGCACGTCATGATGATACATTTGGGGGGCAGGGGCCTGTTCTTCATAGGCCGGGACACCATAAGACGAAGCCGGCGTAGTTTCATTATTAAGATCAAAGCCGGCATAAGCATCTGCTGCATGGGTTTGCGGCGCAGAACTTACCTCACGCGGTTGGGCATATGCATTTGGGTCATATCCCTCAACCCCGTAAGGCGGTGCTTCATAGGGGATAGGTTGGGTTTCGGCATTTGCCATTTGCGCGCCGTATAGGGGGGAAGGGGTTGGCGGATCCTCATAACCGGGTACAGCTTCGGGAATTGCGTATTGTGGCTCATAGGGCAGGGCGCCGGTTGGGGCGGGAATAGGGGCTTGCGTTCTGCCATAAATTTTAGGGTCTAGAAACACCCGCAACAAGGCCAGCATAAACACACTAAATATGGCGCCAAAAGAGAAACCTGCAAATAATATTTTACGCATATTTCTACCCTTGCGCGGAATAGAAGGCCGGGTAATTATTTTAATATTTTCACTGCTGGCTTCTTGTTGTTGTTGATTAACCAGGGCGGCTTGTTCCTTGGCATTAAGCCCCTTTAGGCGCTCTTCAAGGGTTTCTTTTTCCCGCAAAAGACTTTTATATTGTGGGCCAAGCTGTCTTAAAGTTCTGACTTTTCTCACCGCTGTAGTAAGCTGGCTTTGCAACGTAATTTCTTGCTCGCGCAAACTGTCCGCCTGTGCCTGGAAGGTATTTCTTTGGGTGAGCAGGGTTTGATAGACCGTATTGGGGCCGACCCTTCGTCCCCCGACAGCTTTCCCGTTATTGGAATCAATCTGGGCCTGCAATTCGGAGATCTCAATTTCTTTTGCCCGCACGGGGTTGCTGGTCGGTAAATATTTGGCCAGTAATTGCCGCCGTTCCAATTGCGCTTGGGCGAGCCGGCCTGCGCTTCTGTCATCAATATAAAGATCAACGGTTTGCGGTGTGAGACGCAATTGGTCTTCCGTCGATGCCAATGCGGCTTCTGCGGCGGATAATTGTCCGCGCAATGTGTTGAGCGAGGCGCGCAGTTCTTCAGCGCGTTTGCGCACACCTAACTGCTCGGTATCAAATTCCGAAATTCCGTTCTTGTCCAATATGCTATGGATATTTTTTTCAATCCCCAAAAGCTGCTCTTCTGTCGCCAGCCGCCGTTCGGTAACTTGGCCACTAGTTTCGGAGACGAACTTGTTTTTACGAAAATTTTGATAACTGTTTATAAAAACATCAAGGGTTTTGACGGCTACAGCCCCGTCTTCATGCTTATAATATAAATCGACGATTGAAGATTTCGGCTTTGGGACGACGGCATAGGATTTGTCGACATATTTAACAATATCGTTCCAGCGGTCAATTTTTTCGCCGCTGGGGGCCTTGACCCATTTCGTATAAAGCTTGGGCGCAAATCGTTCGCCGCCGACCCCGCCATTTGCCGGAGAGGAAATCATGATATTAATCACTTGATCCAGAATGTCGGAGTTTTTGATAATATCAACTTCCGTCAATACGATTTGATCTGGCGTTGTCGTTAACCCGGAGTTCTGGGTGCCTGTGGCGGGGGTGTAAACATGTTCACTGCCCAATTGCACTAAAATCTTGCCGTCGGCTGAATATTGCCGCTTTATATCTTTGGTAAACCACCAGCTGGCAAGCAATAGGGGAATGAGCAAGACAAGCATCCAGGGAAGTTGGCGGATCAGTGCGCGAGGAATTTCAGAAGGTCTTATATTGGAAACACCAGAAGCATAATCGCCCAAGGTGGGTTGTTTATTGCCGTTTTCATATGTTGGGTGACCATAATCGGTCATAATTAACCTCAAAATCTGCTTTGACCTTCACTGGACTCTGTAAAATTTAATATTTCCTTAGCCATTTTTGTTAATTGTTAAAAAACGCGATTCATTTCTTATTAAAGTTGGTTAATATGCCCAAATTTGCAAAAAACAGCCTTTTTATCGCAGGAATAGCTGTTTTTTCGATGATTGCCGCCGGATGCACCAACCAATCGACCCTGCACCCCTATGCCCAAACGAATCACTTTCGGGCTCAAAAACAAAATTCCGTTAACCATAGACATAGCCAAACCATCAGCCGTTATGGTGTCAACCAGCGCCAGAAAGACCGCCGACAATTGGCTCCAAACCCCGGCCCGCGTGATCTGTTCCAGCGTTGGGTGGATTATGAGCCGGAATATAAATTTTTCCCCGGAGACCAAATCGATA
>QIKS01000049.1 GCA_003233025.1 Hellea balneolensis
ATTGCGGGTGACATCAAAGCCGAGGTTTTCCAACTTGTCAGCCAGCAGGCTCGCCGTCTTGCTCTCGACAAGAGATAGCTCAGGATTTGCGTGTAAGTGCTTATATAATTTCAACAAATCTTCTGCTTGAGCGGTTGAAAAACAACTTGCAACAGCTAATACCGCAATAAAAAACCTAGTGATTATTATCCGCATTTTATTCATCCTTAAAATTGCTGTCTGCTTCTGAAAGCATCCAGACTAGAGCCGCATAAGCGGCAACATTTTGCGCCATGGCATCGGGGTCTATCTTGTCGAAAGTATCGTCTGGCGTATGATGAAGGTCGAAATAATCATAACCGTCTTGGGCGAGCCGCAAAGTTTGGACGCCTTGGGCATAGAGCGGCGTAATATCCGGGCCGCCCGTGCTCTCGCCTTCGATAAATTCAATGCCGAGAAAAGCCAATGCTGGCGCAAGCTCTTGCACAACTTTCTTGTTCTCCGCAGACTTACCAGCCTGCAAGCCGTAAATCCGCCCGGCACCAAAATCTGATTCCGTTGCCATAATGTGATTGACCAGATTATCTTTATGTTTCTCCGCATAGGCGAACCCGCCTTTAAGGCCGACTTCTTCGGCGCCGAACAAAACCACACGGATTGTCCGTTTTGGCTTTAGCCCTGCGTCCATTATCGCCTTGGCGGCACCCATGACAATGCCAACCCCTGCCCCGTCATCAACAGCACCTGTGCCTATATCCCAGCTATCCAAATGCGCGCCAATAAGGATGATTTCCTCCGGCTTCTCGCTGCCAACAATTTCGGCCATAACATTGCCAGATGTGATGGAACCAAGGGCGCGAGTGGCCAGTTGTAAGTTTATTGACACTTCATGGCCCGATGCAAATAACCTGTCGAGCTGATCCGCGTCTGGCGCAGAAACGGCTCCGATCGGGATTTTGGGGGTATCGAGGTCATAATTCATCTGCCCGGTATGGGGAAATCTATGGGAATCCGTACCGACGGAACGAATAATAACCGCCAATGCACCGCGCTTTGCCGCCTCCGTTGCGCCCGTGCGGCGTTTCTGGTTGGCAGGGCCGTAGCCTGATCCGTCACGGGCTTTTTTCATCAACCCGGAGATATAGACGATTTTCCCCTCAAGCCCGCCTTCAGGCGCATTTTGCAAAGCGGCAAAATCCGGGAAGTAAGCAAGGGGCGCTTCAATGCCGCCCGCCGGCGTCGCCACAGAACCGCCCAAAGCCGTTACATAAAGCTGCTGATAGGACGGCAAAGTGATATGTGCGCTCTCCGCGTCTCTGGCCCAACCATCAATGCTGAAGGTTTCGGTCTTTATATTCTCAAACCCGAGCGCTTTAAATTTTTCCGTCGCCCAGTCCCGCGCCAAAGCTTCCTCTCGGCTGCCCGCCAGGCGTGCGCCGATTTCTGTGGTCAGAGACCGCGTGATTTCATAGCCATAACCATTGCTCTGGGCCAGCTGCGCCAATTTGGCCAAAACGGGATCTTCGCTTGTCATGGTTTTGGCAGCGATCTCACCCAAATTGGCTTGATCTTTGTGCTTGTTCGATAAATTCTTACCAATAACCGTACCTAAATATATTATCATGGCAAGCATCACGACTATAAAGCCAATAAGTATTTTAAGTAATTGTGTGTTTTTCTCGCTCATAGCCATTCCCTTATATGTTTTTTTCCGCCAAATCATACTTGTCTTGTCGCAAGCTGCAAGGCAAATATTATTTCATTATTTTACCGGGATGCTCTTGCAAACCTCTCCGAGATGAAGATACACTCCGCCGCAATCTGATAATCATTATAAATGCCGGGGAAAATTCCATGCTTAAATATCTAGTCATCACATCAACCGTTTTATTGGCGACGGCCTGCCAGCCCGATATCTCGGCCCCGGACAACACCGCCGCCGCCCGCCAGGACGCTGCCAATATAACGGCCGCAGATTTGGGCCGCAGAATTGCCCGTCTGGCCGCCGATGATTTTGAAGGCAGAGCGCCCGGAACCCCCGGCGGCATTAAAGCTTCACAATATATCGCTGACGAAATGAAAGCAGCAGGCATTGAGCCTATGGGCGTTGACGGCAGTTATTTTCAACCCATTACCCTAACCGAAACAACCGTATCTGAAGGCTCGTTCATGGATATCGGCAAGGCCGGGGAAGAAATGATCCGTTATGAGTTTCAAGAAAATTCGGTCTATTGGACAAAGCGCTATCAAGACAGTGTCAGCGTCGAAAATGCCGATCTGGTTTTTGTCGGCTACGGGGTTGTTGCACCAGAATATAGCTGGAACGATTATGCAGACATGGACGTAAGCGGTAAAACCGTTGTCATGCTGGTTAATGATCCGGGCTTTGCCACGAAAGACGAAGCCCTGTTTAACGGCAATGCCATGACTTATTATGGCCGCTGGACATATAAATTTGAAGAAGCCGCCCGCCAGGGTGCCGCCGCCGCCATTATTATCCACGAAACCGAACCTGCCAGTTATGGCTGGTCAGTGGTTTCGGGTAGCTGGAGCGGCGCTCAAATTGATCTGGTACGTCCAGACGCCGGTGCGTCGCGGGTCGCCTTGGAAGGCTGGCTCGATATCGAAGCTGGCAAAGCTTTATTTAAAAGCGTCGATCTCGATTTCGCCGCCCTCAAGGAAAGCGCTGCCAAGCCGGGCTTTACGCCGGTAGCCATGGGCAATTTGCAAATGAACGCCCAGATCAACAATAAAATCACCACCGTGTCGTCGCGCAATGTGATCGGCGTCATCAAAGGCACCACCACACCCGACGAATATGTGCTGTATATGGCCCATTGGGATCATCTGGGCATAAAAGAAGTCGCAGAGGGCGAAGACGGCATCCATAACGGTGCCGTTGACAATGCCACAGGCACGGCCAGCATTTTGGAAATCGGCGAAGCTTTCGCCCAAAACCCAGCCAAACGCTCCGTGCTTTTGGTGGCTGTGACAGCGGAAGAAAGCGGGCTTTTAGGCTCGGCTTATTACGCGGAAGACCCGATCGTCCCTCTGGCCAAAACGGTCGCAGGTATTAATATTGACGGCATGTTGCCCCTGGGGCGGACAAAAGATATTGTCGTTGTCGGCTATGGTGCCTCCCAGCTTGACGACGAACTTCAAGCCGTGATTGAGCCACAAGGCCTGTATATCCGGCCCGATCCGAAACCAGAAGCCGGGTATTATTACCGCTCTGATCATATCTCCCTGGCCAAGAAAGGCGTGCCCATGCTCTATGCAGATGCAGGCATTGATCATGAGGTTTTGGGCATCTCCCACGGCGAAGCTTTTAGCGATGAATACACCAAAGAACGCTATCATGCCCCCTCCGATGAATATGACAATTCATGGGATTTGAGCGGCATTGAGCAGGTCAACAAAATCTTCTATGAGCTGGGCCGGAACATCGCCGATAGCGATGATTGGCCCAACTGGTATGAAGGTGCTGAATTTAGAGCCTTGCGCGACGAAATGCTTAAATAGGGGTAGTTACGAAACCGGAGGCAATCGTCTTGCAAACCGTTATCTGCATGAAATGGGGAACACGGTACGGGCCTGAGTATGTCAACCGGTTGGCAGCCTCTATCCAAAAACAGACCGAGCGCCCGACGCGCCTCGTCTGTTTCACAGACGATACGACCGGTATAGATGAGCAGGTTTTATGTCACCCTATCCCCGAAATTGATCTGCCACCAGAGCAGATAAATCTGCCGTGGCGCAAGTTGGTGGTGTGGAAATATCCGCTGGCAGATTTAAGCGGTGATGTATTGTTTCTCGATCTGGACTTGGTGGTTACGGGCAATCTCGACGCCTTGTTTGATTTTAAGCCGGGCCGGTTTTGCGTCATTGAAAACTGGACGCAAAAGGGACAAAATATCGGCAATACATCAGCCTTTCGGTTCCCGGTCGGAAAATTCGCCCATATTTTTGACAATTTTCAAAAAGACCCCGACAAGGTTTTGACAAAGTGCCGCATCGAGCAACTTTATATTTCACGCGAAATCGCCGATATGGTTTTTTGGCCCGACAATTGGTGCGTCAGTTTCAAGCACAGCCTGTTGCCACGCTGGCCCTTAAATTTTTTCATCAGCCCCAAACTCCCCCCCACCACCAAAATCGTTGCGTTTACAGGAAAACCCGATCAGGACGAAGCGTTGCTTGGCAAATGGCCGGTACGGCACTGGAGCAAAAAACTATATAAACATGTCCGCCCGACGCCCTGGATTGGTGAGCATTGGTGAGCTTGTATCCACAAGGTAGTCTCGGGCTGGGAACCCTAAGCTGGCGCGGCCATGCCTCCTTGCAGGCCAGTTTTACCAGCTATCAAAAACGAGGATTTTTCAAACTGTTTGACCAGTGCATGGTGTTTCTGCCCGACCCGGACGAACATGTCCTATCTGTCGCCCGTGCGTTTCCTGCAAGCATCGAAACCCACCCCGAAAACACCGGCATTCTCGACGGGATGGAGCAGATCGCCCGGCGCCTTAAAACCGATTATATCTTTTTTACCGAAAATGATTGCCCCTTGATTGAGCCGGGCAAGGAAGCCCAAAGACAGATCAAGAAAGCCTTGGCGCTTTTACAAGATGAACATGTCTGTATGGCCCGTATGCGCCACGTAAAAGAATTTGGGGAAGCCTTTAATACTTATGATAAATATCGACGGTACTTCCCCAGTCCCGACACGCTAGCCGCCAAGGCCAAACGGATGCTCCGCCCGCAAAAGGCAAAACGGCTGTGCGGCACCGCCATTTATGTTGAAAACAATCCCGCAAAGAAATTCCCGAATTATATCCAAGACGCCGGGGGCGGTTTTTACCGTGTCGATACCCAGGTTATGCCGTGGACAAACCAGTCAATTATCATTAACCGCAAATTTTTCCTGGAGACGGTTTTGCCCTATTGTAAATCCGTGCCTTTGGGACGCACAGCCAACGGCCTGCGCACCATCGAGATCGAACTTAACCGCTCTCGGTTTTGGGCAAAATCCGGCTGGACGGTCGCTTGTGGGCCGGGACTACTGACCCATAAAAGAGTTGATGATCGCGGGTATTAGAAACGGTTAATCTGATCACCGTGCTGCACGGGCCTCCGCACGCCGCTCGTTCAATTGTTGCTTGATCGTTGCGATTAATTCTATTATTTCTGGCTCACTGGCCAGAAGCTCTGCGTTTTCAATGTCACGCTCCTTGTCCATTTTTTTTGCAAGCGCACAATTCCTCTTTTGCGCTTTCTTGCCGGCCGAGCCTGAAACGCAATATTTTCGTGCCAAGCGCCTCTTGGCTGCGCGTAATTTAAACATCAACATATTGGGGTCGGTAACCGTTGCCTCACCTTCGGGGGCTAGCTTAATGACAATTGGGTTGGGGTAGATGTTTTTAAAAGAACCACTTAAAAAATCCACACCAATCATGGCAACCCCTATGCCAGCACCGGCTACGGCAGCTCCGCCTACGACCGCGCTGCTTGCAGATGCCGGCGCGCTGCCCAAAGTCAAGACGGAAGTCAAAGCTTGATTAAGGCTAAATACGAATGCAGAGGCCAGGGCGCTAGATGTTGCCGTAAGTCCGACATTGCCGACGACTGATCCTATGGGGACGTTCATATCCAAATTGACAGACCGTATGGGAATATCACCACCAATGGCAATTTCCGCCGGCTCATACCCTTCATGTTCAATTTTAATGGCAAATTTTCCTCGCCTTGCAACCTTCAAGAGACAAGGGGTCGGGGAGCAGCCCCGGTATTGTTTCTCATGGAGAATATTTGCTTTGCTTGCACTTTGGCTACGGGGCGTTTCTATTGTCGTTGTTACTGTTGCACCTTGTGGCACGGTATCAATGCGCAAATAATCTGTCGCACCACGCGATATTGTTGTGCAGCCGGGTAAAATCAGCAGCAACCAAGCAATCATGGGAATCTGAAATTTCATGGCTCTCCCCCCTCCTCAACCGGAACCAATTGAACAGTGACCGGGTTAGGCGACAAAGAACGGTTCGCACCACTCGCCTTATCGACAATAGTGCCGGCAATGCCGTAAAAAGTTAAAATCTGGGCCGCTGTCAGCGTGTTGCCGGACACAAAGCGCGTAAGTGTTTCCGGTGAGCCGGCAATCACATGACTACCCGGCGGCACACCCGCAACAATCGTACCCGGCCTAATCGATGATGTAGGCGAGCTTCCCTTGGAAATTGTTAAAAACTTTATCCCTTGATATCCGTCTTTGGCAATGCTGACACGAGCATGTTTATTACGAGGTATTATCACGCTACACGGCGTCGAATTACACGTCAGCCTGCGCGATTTTTTTTGACTGCTGTTATCCAACTGTCCATTTTGCAAAAGAAGAACAGCCTCAACACTTGCTCCAGGCGGGCTTGTAATAACTTTTAACTCTTCGGTCGTTCCGCGTGTAACCGTTAAACACCCAGACAGTATAAAACTGCAAACCCCAAGAAAAATAGAATGAATTAAACGCATGAGCCCTCCTCCTTCATAAATGCATGCCCGCATCCCGGCGGTCAAATCACAAGCTGTCACTTAATGTTGCAGAGCTTGCTTGCGCCCCACGATTTGAACCCGCGTAGCGCTCACAATTGATTTTATCAATTGTAGCGAAGCGCCGAATGAGCTGGCGAATGAGGAGGTTCAAATCCGCTCCCCTACCAAATAAAAAAGGCCCCTTTCGGGGCCTGTTTTGTTTGGTTGCGGGGGCTACTAACCCCCTAGACCTACCTCTATATGAGGTAAGCAAGGGTAAGTTGGTTGCGGGAGCCACTAGCCCACTGAACCTGCTTTTCAACGCCTTCGACCTTACCAATAGCTATATACCTACAAAACCCTGATTTTACTTAGTAATTTCAGGATTTTTGCGTTTGGCATCTTTGGTTTGATCGTTGGTTGGAGAGCTAATGATGAACAAAGAAAGCTACGGCAAAAGAATTGCGCCTTTTTCACTAAGGCTAACATTTGAAGAACGCGCTTGGTTAGAGCGCGAATCTGCTGGAATGCCTATGGGAGCATTCATCAAGTCCCGCTTATTTGGCAATGGATATAAACCCCGCAAAAAGCGTGGCAAAGCTCCTGTAAAAGATCATAAGCAATTAGCAGAACTTCTGGCCTGCCTCGGTGCTTCAAGAATTGCCAACAATCTAAATCAGCTCGCAAAATCCGCTAATTCAGGAACATTGTATTTTGATTTTGATACCAAGCGCGACATTACCCGTGCCTGTGATGATATTCGCAATATGCGCCTAATGCTCATGCGCTCATTGGGCATGAAAATACAAGAAGATCACAAACGCCCAGAAACAACTTCTCAAAGTTTTAGCCGTGCGACTTCTGACGAGCGGAGGTTCAAGTTATGATCCTCAAAGGCTCACAAAGAGGCGGTGCAAATCAGCTTTCGTCACATCTGCTTAATAGCAAAGACAATGATCATGTCTCTGTTTATGAGCTGCGTGGATTTGTGTCTGATGACCTGAAGGGCGCATTATCTGAAAACCATGCGATTGCAAAAGGCACCAAGTGCGAGCAATTCATGTTTTCGCTTAGTCTTAACCCACCGCAAAATGAAAATGTGAGTGAGGCTGATTTTGCTAAAACCGCAGACTTAGCAGAAGAACGGCTTGGCTTAAAAGATCAACCTCGTGCCATAGTCTTTCATGAAAAAGAAGGGCGCAGGCATGCGCATGTCGTTTGGTCAAGAATTGACCCTGAAACCATGCGGGCAATCAACCTCCCCCATTTCAAATACAAACTAACTGCACTGTCGCGTGAATTATACCTTGAACATGGCTGGAACCTTCCTGATGGGCTTCGCCGTGACGGCGGCAAGAGTCCATTAAATTTCACATTGGAAGAATGGCAGCAAGCCAAACGTCAAAAGCTTGACCCTCGTGAAATCAAACAAGTGTTTCAGGAAACTTGGTCAAGAACGGATACTGCCAACGCCTTTAAAAATGCATTGGAAGAAAAGGGCTATTTCCTTGCTCGCGGTGATCGGCGCGGGTTTGTTGCGCTCAATGTTGAAGGTGAAGTTTTTGCCATACCCAAATGGGTTGGAATAAAAACTAAGGAAGTCCGCGCAAAACTTGGAAAAGAATCCGAACTGGAATCTGTTGACCAAGTACGTTCCGAACTTGCGCTGAAAGTTACCGATAAAGTTACCTCTCTTATACGCGATGTAAAATCTCGCCATGATGAAGAACTGCGTCCCTTGGTGGGAGCAAAGCGGGCAATGACTAAAGCCCATCAATCCGAACGCCAGTTATTATCATCAAAGCAAGGAAAGCGCTGGAACGCCGAAAATGCCAAACGTGCAGACAAATTAAATAAAGGCCTGCGCGGTCTATGGCAAAAAGTAACGGGTAAATCACGTCATATTCAAAAAGCTAATGAGGCTGAGGCATATCAAAGCCTCGTCAGAGATCGCACGCAACGTGACGACTTAGTATTCGCCCAGCTTAAAGAACGCCAAGTTCTTCAAAAAGACATCAATAAAATTCGCAAACGCCATGTTCAAAATCACAGGCTGCTCTCCCGTGAGGTCAGCACATATTTACGCATGCGCACTGCACAAAAAGATGTTGGCAAAGATCGTTCGCAACAACGCGAGCATCAAGAACTGCCACATATCGCGGATCGTAAAAATGATCCTTCCAACACACTCGAACCCTAACGGAGTTTAAAATGACTAAATTACTAAAACTATTATCTGCAAGCACACTGCTTGTATTCATTTCTGCATCCCCTGCGTGGGCTGGAACTAATCTTGAAGCAATTGGTGATCAATTTGGATTGGCCTTCAGCCGCATAATTATGATCGCACTTACATTTGGAATAGGCTTTGGCCTTGGCTGGATGTTTTCACCGCGTGGCAAAACTTTTCGCAAATATGTTGGCTTGGCTATATTGGCTTTAATCGCCATCAACATGTTAACTGGAAATAGCATATTTTCACACGGAATGTCAGGCCTTATAACTTTCATAGCCTTTTTTGTTGGTCTAAGCCTTGGTATTGGCTCTTTGATAAAAGCTGTTGGCCGTAAACCTACAACATTTGGCTCTGCTGAATGGGCAGATATGGAGCATATCAAGCAAAATGAGCTTAATGGCACTAGCGGTTTTCGGCTCGGTACGTTTGCCACTAAGAAAGAAACTGTTGCGCTCAATTATGCGCGTGATCGGCATTTACTCACGGTTGCGCCTACTCGTTCAGGTAAAGGCACAACTGCGATTATTCCAAACCTTTTAACCTATGAAGGTTCGGTTCTGGTAATTGACCCCAAAGGTGAAAACGCGCTGATTACAGCAAAACGGCGTAAAGATATGGGGCAACAAGTCTTTATTGTTGACCCTTGGGGCATTGCAAATGATACCGACTTCAAGACGGCTCGCTTCAATCCTTTGGATTGGCTGGTTAAAGGTGATGTTGATATTACTGAAAATGCTATGCTGCTTGCTGATGCTCTTATTGTTAAAGAAGGCAACGGCGACCAGTTTTGGGTCGAAGAGGCCAAAGCTTTATTGCAAGGCTTCATTCTCTATGTAGCAACAGAAGAAAGTGAAGAAGGACAACGCCATCTTG
>QIKS01000240.1 GCA_003233025.1 Hellea balneolensis
CTGTGCTGATCGAGACCTTGACGGCATTGGGCGCGGAAGTGCGCTGGTCATCTTGTAATATTTTCTCGACCCAGGATCAGGCCGCCGCAGCGATTGCCGTGACGGGCGTTCCAGTATTCGCCTGGAAAGGCTTGACGGACGATGAGTTCTGGGACTGCATCCACAAGACGGTTAAAGGCCCAAATGGCTGGACGCCGAATATGATTTTGGACGACGGTGGTGATTTGACCGTCCTGATGCACGAAGAATATCCCGAACTGATGAAAGACGTTAAAGGCTTGTCAGAAGAAACGACAACCGGCGTTATGCGTTTGTACCAGATGGAAAAAGCCGGCACATTGGTTGTCCCGGCGATTAACGTCAATGACAGTGTTACCAAGTCAAAATTTGATAATCTTTACGGCTGTAAGGAAAGCCTTGTTGACAGTATCAAACGGGCCACGGACGTTATGCTCAGTGGTAAAACCGCAGTTATTTGCGGGTTTGGCGATGTCGGCAAAGGCTCTGCGGAAAGCTTGCGTTCGCAAGGTGCGCGGGTGAAAGTTACCGAAATTGATCCGATTTGCGCCCTGCAAGCGGCCATGGAAGGTTATGAAGTTGTCACCATGGAAGAGGCTGCGGCCACATGTGATATTTTCGTCACCGCCACGGGCAATAAAGACGTGATTACGGTCGAACATATGCGGGCGATGAAAGACCGGGCTATCGTTTGTAATATCGGTCATTTTGACAGCGAAATTCAAATCGAAGCTTTGCGTAATTATCCGTGGGAAAATGTTAAGCCGCAAGTGGACGAAGTTGTCTTCCCAGACGGTAAACGCCTGATTATTCTGGCGGAAGGCCGGCTGGTTAATCTGGGCTGTGGCACCGGCCATCCGAGTTTTGTTATGTCGGCTAGTTTCACCAATCAGGTGTTGGCCCAGATCGAACTTTGGGAAAATCATAAAAATTATGACAATAAAGTTTATGTTCTGCCCAAGCATTTGGACGAAAAAGTTGCCTATTTGCATCTGGCCAAATTGGGCGCGACCTTGACGGAGCTTTCCAAAGATCAGGCTGATTATTTGGGGCTTAAAGTCACCGGACCGTTCAAGCCGGAACATTATCGTTACTAAGGAAGATATCATGAGCCGCCAATATTTTGAATTTACGTCTGAATCTGTCTCCGAAGGCCACCCGGATAAAGTTTCAGACCGCATTTCAGATGAGATCGTCGATCTGTTCTTTGAAGAAAGCGTCAAGGACGGCATGAGCCCATGGGACGTTCGCGTCGCGGCGGAAACCTTGACCACCACCAATAAAGTGGTGATTGCCGGCGAGACACGTGGCAGCGATAAAATCAGCAATGATATGATCGAAGCGCGGGTGCGGGCGGCGATCAAGGATATTGGTTATGAGCAGGACGGCTTTCATTGGCAAAATGCTGATGTGGATATTTTGCTCCATGCCCAAAGTGTCGATATTGCTCAAGGTGTTGATCAGGGCGACGGCTTGCACACGCAAGAAGGCGCGGGCGATCAGGGGATTATGTTTGGCTATGCTTGCACGGAAACGCCCGATCTTATGCCGGCTCCGGTTTATTACAGCCATAAAATATTGCAGCGCCTGGCCACTGCCCGTAAATTAGAAGGCAAAACCCAGCTTGGCCCGGATGCCAAAAGCCAGGTCAGTGTGCGTTATGATAATGGCAAACCAGTTGGTGCGTCGGCGATCGTGCTCTCGACCCAACATCTGGACGCGGCCATGAGTTCCGCTGACGTGGCTGATTTGGTCAAACCTTATATTTATGAGGTTTTGCCCGAAGGCTGGATTGACGATAAAACCATCTGGCATATCAACCCCACGGGCAAATTTGTCATTGGCGGGCCGGACGGCGACGCTGGCTTGACGGGCCGTAAAATTATCGTCGATACTTACGGCGGCGCGGCGCCCCATGGCGGCGGCGCATTTTCGGGTAAGGATCCAACCAAAGTTGACCGGTCTGCCGCCTATGCATCGCGGTATTTGGCCAAAAATATTGTGGCTGCTGGAATTTGTGACTGGGTCAATATCCAGCTTTCTTATGCGATAGGTGTGGCCAAACCGACATCGCTTTATGTGGATATGGGCGGCAAAGGCAAGGCTAGCGAAGACGAAGTTGCGCGGGCAATCGGGCAGGTTATGGACTTAACCCCGCGCGGTATTCGCACCCATCTCGACCTCAACAAACCGATTTATGCCCGCACATCTGCCTATGGCCATTTTGGCCGCACCCCCGACGCAGACGGCGGCTTTAGCTGGGAAAAAACCGATTTGGTCGATGCGCTGAAAGCTGCTTTGTAAATGTAGCAGGGTTTTTTCCTCTAGTGTCCGGTTTAAATTTTACCTTCTCTTGCCTGTGCAGCCCCGTCCCCGGAACGAGTTCGGGGACGGACTACTTTGTTTTCGGAAGGCGGGAGTGGTCGGTGCGTTGAAAGCTGCGTGGAGAATATTACTGTTTTTTGACTTACCTTTGATTTTCCGTTCTCTGACTCACCGCTCTCTAAAGCCAATGAATAACCCTACGCTCATGCGTATATTAGAATAATGAATGAACGTTCATTCATTATTCTAATATACGCATGAGCGTAGGGTATAAATAAGGTGGGGATAAGGGGGCGCAGGGGACGACAGCCTCTTGGTGGCCACCAAAAACTTGACAAAATTGCGCCTGTGGTGAAGCTGTGACACCTTGAAAGACGTAAATAAGGAAACCTTATGAAACTCTATGATTTTCTACCGTCTGGCAATGGATACAAGGTGCGGTTGCTGCTGTCATGGTTGGATCAGGCTTATGAATATCAAGAGGTGGATATTCACGCAGGTGATAGCCATAGCCCGGAATTTTTAACCTTAAATCCGGCGGGGCAAATTCCTTTGTTGGTTTTGGATGATGGTCGCACGCTGGCTGAATCCAATGCGATCTTGTTTTATCTGGCTCTGGGCAGCGATTATTTGCCCTCGGACGCATTTGCCATGGCGGATATTCTGCGCTGGATGTTTTTTGAACAATACAAACATGAGCCAAATATTGCCGGCGCCCGCTTCATCGAGCGCTTTGCGCCCAAGCGCAAAAAAGAGCTGCCAGGTTTGCGCAAAAAAGGCGTTACAGCGTTGGATATTATGGAAGCTCATCTGGGAGCTCATGATTATTTTGTCGGTGACAGCCTGACAATTGCCGATATCTCGCTCTATGCCTATACGCATATGGCTGGTGAAGGTGGGTATGATTTAAAGCCTTACAAGGCGATCAAAAAATGGATGAAACGGGTTCGCGATCATCCCGGCTATGTAAAGATTACCAAAAAGCCGTGATTGACGAACTTTACAACACCGACGTTTTAACCCTCGCTGCCAATATCGAGCATGTTGGGGCGCTGGATAATCCCGACGGAACCGCCCGCAAGGTTTCGAAGCTTTGTGGTTCATGGGTCGAGGTGGATGTGGCGGTTGCCGGTGAAAAAATCACCGGTTTTGCCATCCGCCTTGAAGCTTGCGCCTTAGGTCAGGCGAGCGCGGCTATTTTGGCTGAACGGGCGATCGGTGCCAATTTGGCCGAGCTAAAAGCCGCTCGCAATGCGTTGTACGCAATGCTGAAAAATAAAGTATCTTTTCCGCAAAAAGCCCGGTTTGAAAAACTGGCCCTGCTGGCGGATGTGGCCAATTATCCAGCTCGCCACACATCAACAATGTTGGCCTTTGAGGCGGTATTGGCAGCTATGGAGACGAGGACGGCTCCATGAAAAACCCATTTGTCTATTTGGCTATCGCTTTGCTTAAAATTTACAAATATACGCTTTCGCCGGCCTTTAGTGCTCTCGGTATTCGCTGTCGTCATGAACCGAGTTGTTCCAGCTATGCAATTAGTGCTTATCTTAGGCACGGGGTGTGGCGCGGGTCATGGCTGACCTTGTCGCGGCTATTGCGCTGTCATCCTTGGGGATCATCAGGTCTTGATCCTGTGCCAAAAGCGGGTCATAACCACCCTTTCTGGGTGCCTTGGCGTCTGGGGGACTGGCATTGGGGTGAGCGTGGCACGGAGCGCAATTCTGGCCTTAAAGACACGGACAAAAAATAGAGAATGCAATGTTGAAAATCACATTTCCAGACGGGGCAGTGCGCGAATATGAAGACGGCGTTTCGCCTTTAAATATCGCCAAGTCCATCTCCAAATCTCTGGCCAAGAAAGTGCTGGCGGGCAAGGTTGACGGCGCGTTGTGGGACGCGACACGCGCCCTTGAAGGCGACTGCACATTACAGCTGATTACTGCTCAAGATCCTGAAGGTGTCGAGCTGATCCGCCACGACTGCGCCCATGTTATGGCCGAAGCCGTGCAAGCATTATTCCCCGGCACGCAAGTGACCATCGGCCCGGTTATCGAGGACGGGTTTTATTATGATTTTGCCCGCGACGAGCCATTTTCGGTTGAAGATTTCGCCGCCATTGAAAAAAAAATGCGCTTTATCATCGAGCAAAACAAACCATTTACCCGTGAAGTCTGGAAACGAGATGAGGCGATCAAGCATTTTACCAAAATGGGGGAGAGCTATAAGGCCGAGTTGATTTCGGATCTCCCCGAAGACGAAATCATCACCATTTATAAGCAGGGCGATTGGCATGATCTGTGTTTGGGGCCGCACCTGCCCAGCACCGGCAAGGTTGGCAAAGCATTTAAACTGACCAAAGTTGCGGGTGCTTATTGGCGCGGTGATAGCAAGAACGCGCAGCTCCAGCGCATTTACGGAACCGCCTGGGCGAGCCAGGATGATTTGGACGCTTATTTGCACCGCATTGAGCAAGCGGAAAAACGCGATCACCGTAAATTGGGCCGCGAGATGGAGCTGTTTCATTTCCAGGAAGAAGCCCAAGGCCAGGCGTTCTGGCACGAAAAAGGCTGGACGCTTTACCGCACATTGCAAGACTATATGCGTCGCCGGCAAATTGGCGCCGGTTATAGCGAGATCAACACGCCGGAGCTGATGGATCAGAAGTTTTGGAAGGCTTCGGGGCATTGGGATAAATACCGCGAAAACATGTTCATTACCCAGGTGGATGATGAAGACAAAACCTTCGCCCTTAAGCCGATGAATTGTCCCTGTCATGTGCAAGTGTTTAATCATGGCCAGCGCTCTTACCGTGATCTGCCTTTGCGTCTGGCCGAATTTGGTTCGTGCCACCGTTATGAGCCGTCGGGGGCTTTGCACGGGCTGATGCGGGTGCGGGCTTTTACTCAAGACGACGGCCATATTTTTTGTCGCGAAGATCAAATCATTGATGAGGTGAAGGCGTTTTGCACCTTGCTTCTATCCGTCTACAAGGATCTGGGTTTTGATGATGTCATGGTGCGGTTTTCTGATCGCCCGGATGTTCGGGTTGGTTCGGACGAAGTTTGGGACCGGGCCGAAAAAGCATTACGCGCTGCTGCTGACGCCACCGGGCTTGATGTGCAATACAATCCTGGCGACGGTGCGTTTTATGGCCCGAAACTTGATTTCGTGCTTAAAGACGCCATTGGCCGGGAATGGCAGACCGGGACGATACAGGCGGATTTCAACCTGCCTGAGCGTCTGGACGCCAGTTATATCGGCGCCGATGATGCCCGCCACCGTCCGGTCATGTTGCACCGGGCGATTTTAGGGTCGTTTGAGCGGTTTTTGGGTGTGTTGATCGAACATTATGCCGGGCGCTTTCCTTTGTGGTTGGCACCGTTGCAGGTGGTTGTTGCCACCATTACGTCGGATGCGGATGGGTATGCGCAAAAGGCGGCAGAGCAGCTTCGCGCGGCGGGCTTGCGGGTGCAGACGGATTTGCGCAACGAGAAAATCAATTATAAAATCCGCGAACATTCCCTTGGCAAAGTGCCGGTGATTGCCGTGGTCGGCCGCGTCGAAGCAGAAGAAAACAAGCTGGCCTTGCGGTTTTTGGGCGACCGCGCGCAAGAAATACTGAGCCTGGAGGAGGCTAAATCCCGGCTGGTCGCAGAAGCGACGCCGCCGGATTTACGGACTTAAACACATGTCTGATATGAGCGCCAAAAACCGAAATTGGGTGCAGAAAAAAGATTATTTTTTTCTCATTTTGGTGCTGGTGCTTTTGCCGCTTATGGCCTTGGCGGGCGGTTTGGGGATTGCCGCGATTACCGCCATTGCCGGCGGGGCGGCTCTAATTGATAAAACACCCAAACACATAGGGGCGCAGCTTCGGCGCACCCCCTTTGCTATCTGGCTCATCTTTGCCTTGTTGCTTTGGGGGTTGGTCTCCAGCTTGTGGTCGCCTTATCAACCGGGTGGGTTTCTCACCAATCCTGTCAAATTGCTGATCGGGTTTCTAGCCTTTATCGCGTGTGCGGCTATGATTAAACAACAGGCGGGTTTTGAGCATAAAACCGCCTTTTGGCTGCTGATTATTGGCATGTTCGGGGCGGCCTTGGTGGTGCTTTATGAATTCGCGTCCGGTTACGTGGTAAGCTTGAGCGTTGATCCGCCCAAGCCCGGCAGGGACATTAATCTTAAACACGGCGATATCATTCAAAATTTGGGGCACGGGGTTACAGTGTTGTCGCTCATGCTTCCTGTGGTATTTGGCTTGCTCTGGCCACGGGGTATAAAATCCTGCCTGTGCGGTTTCGCATTTGCCGCTCTTATCATCGCTTGCGGATTTGTCAGCGGGGTTAGCGCGGCGCTGATGGCCAGTATTTGCGCGCTCGCTTTCATGGGGCTGGCTGCCTATTGGCCCCGGATTGTGCTGGCGGCGGGCATGGTGTTTGCGGCTTTGTCGTTATTGCTCGCCCCTGTGCTTGGCTATATTGCCACAATCCTGTCTGATAAAACGAAAGCTTTGCTGCCGTTTTCATGGCATGAGCGGGTTGATAATTGGGCCTATCTGTACGAAAAAGTTGGCGAACATCCTTTGACCGGCCACGGGTTTGACGCCGTGCGCACATTTAACGAGACCCAGACAATCCGCGGATTTGAAGGCCGGGCCATCATTTCTCTCCACCCCCATAATGCTGGTTTACACATCTGGGTTGAGCTGGGTTTTGTTGGCATTGCCATCGCCTGCGCTGCGTTGTTTTATGGAGGTCTATGGCTGTTAGCGCCGGGACGGTTGGGAAAAATGCAAATGATTGCCACAACTGGTCTTGTTGTTAGCGCCGCTATCATCTCAAGTTTAAGCTATGGTGTTTGGCAAGACTGGTGGTGGGCGAGCATAATTCTATCCGCAGGGCTAATTTTTCTGGTTAAAATGGATTTTGATAATTAATGCTTTACTTTTAAGCACTTAAAAGATTAATACTCAGGCATCAGGGGGTCGGAAAGACAAGTCGAACATGACAGCAAGAATTATTCCGCTTCCCGTAAGCTTCCCCAATAAACGTATCAGCGTCATTATGGTGTCCTATCACACAGGCGCGCCATTGCTCGAAGCCGTACAGGCGGTTCTGGCGGATCCTGATATTTTGGAACTGGTGCTGGTTGATAATGGCAATACGGTTATGGCCCGCGAGAAATTATGGGCTTTTGCCCAAAATGAGCGGCGACTTAGGATTGCACAAGGCCAGGGCAATATCGGATTTAGCCGGGCATGTAATTATGGCGCGCGCCTGTCAAAAGGTGATTATTTGCTGTTTCTCAATCCCGATGCAGTGATCGATAAAGGAGCGGCCATGCGGCTTGCTGATTGCGGCGAGCATTTAAATCGGCCTTGGATTGCGGGCGGGTTCTTACAAACCGTCAACGGCAGTGAGCAACGCGGTACACGGCGGGGTAAATTAACGCCACTGAGCGCCATTGTCAGCTTCACGCCTTTGCATAAATTACCTGGCTTAAAGTCCATGCACCTTGTTGAGGCCGAGCCTTGCCCGTCCCGCCCCAAGCATATTCCGGTTGTTAGCGGTGCGTGTTTGATGATGGACAGGCAAAGCTTTGATATTTTGGGCGGGTTTGACGAGCAGTATTTCTTGCATGTGGAAGATATCGATATTTGTACGCGGGCGCGCAAAGCCGGCGGCGATGTTTATTTTGTCCCTGGCGCCAAAGCCTTGCATTATGGCTCAACGTCCAATGAGCGCATTCAAAAGGTGGAATACGAGAAATTTAAGGGCTTTATTCGCTATTTCAGGAGTTATTCTTCGAAATGGTGGGCGCGGATTTTTCTTGTCTTGGCTGCACCTTTTATGTTTGCCGCCATTATGGGCCGGGCCTGGTGGATTGCTATTCGCGCCGTGTGGCGCGGTTAGGGCTCCGAGCTTTCCGGGCAAGCTTGTGTTTGCAAAATCTCCAAATTAACCGGGTCGCCCTTGGCGTAATTAACCCCTTGAGCCCTGCCCAGGCTTTGCGTGCAGATGTTTTGCGTCTCAAATAATTGGCTGAGCTGTGCTGCCAAAGCTTGCGTTTGTTCGCGGGCGTGGTCGAGGATAATCAGGTCGCCGTGGTTTGGTTTAAGGCTCGCCAGCCGCTCATCGGCTTTGCCCAGCAAGATATGACTGCCAAGCCGGTAGACAAGACTGGGTTCGGTAAATTGCGGCGAGAACAGCTGCGTTTTTGCGTTCAGCGGGGTTGTGATATTATGGCTGTGCAGCACGATTTGGACTTGTCGGGCAATTTGCAAACTGCCCATTGAGGGCAGGATAAATTGATATGTGGGTATGGATACCAAAGCCCCGACGGCTAAAACGCTGATAAAAGCTTTCTGCGCCCGGCCCCTCCACACCATCACGGCGCTAAATAAGGCCAGCAAAATGGCAATTGCCATGACGACAAAACTCCATGTTGGATAATTGCCGTAATAGGCTTGGGCAAATAAAATACCTGTCATGAGGGCGAGGCTAAACACTACAAAAATAACACTGCCTAGCCGTCGCAGGCGGGGGAATGCATCCAATTTGGATATGGCCAACACCCCCGCCCCGGCCATGAGGGCCAATGCCGGGTAAATCGGCAAGGGGTAATGGGGCAATTTGGTCGGGATGATCTCCAATATCAGCCAAAAAGGTATGGCCCATGCCAGCAACAACCGAAAAGAACTGGCGAGGGGGGATGTTTTTTGTTTCTTGTGCGAGACGGCGCGTATGGCCAATGCCAAAGCCGGTAGCAAGAACAGGGAGGCTGGCCAGAAAAACAGCCAAATGGTCAGGGCATAATATCCGGGCGGGCCGCCGTGGCTTTCATGGCCGCCTTTAAGTTTAGGGCCAAGATCATCGCCGAGCGCTTCCCTAAAAAATGCCCCGCCGGTTTCGTGCCAGATCAGCACGCCCCAAGGCAAAAT
>QIKS01000144.1 GCA_003233025.1 Hellea balneolensis
CAATTGACCATGTAATGGACAAGGGGTGTCTTATAGGTTGGCCGCATGATATCATGTTCGATATTGTCCAGGGACAGCTCTTCACCCTCAACCGTGACAAGCTTGCGCTTCCACGGCCCCGGACGCAGCCCGGATCTGATTTTCATAATCGAACTGACCGGATAATTCTCAACGACAACTTGTACAGTCACCGCATTATAAAGGTTGGCCCAATAAGACATAGCTTGCTTGCGCTCAAATGTAGAAGGCTTTTGCGCCGCCAGGTCGTCAATATAAGCGGCGAGTTTTGCCGTGTCGGAGCGCGACGCCTTCAAAGCCCCGTAATCAAAACGAACCAATCCGTCTGCGCCCAGCACGGCGTGTTTTTGCAATATAACACCCCAATCATTTTGTGGTCGCGGCGGGGCGACGGGAGCCACCATCTCGGGTTTATCCATTTTATCCATAACCATCTCGTCTTTGGCCATTTCATCCATGCTACCTTTAGCCATTTCGTCTTTAACCATTTCATCTTTGACCATCTTGTCCATGACCTCGGTGGTCTCGCTGGTTGGTTTTTTGGGGCCGCCTGCGCTGGCACTGCTCGCCGCCCAAAGGGTAGCACTGCCGCCAATGACAGCGATTATGACAGCCGCTTTTGCGGTAGATGTTAAATAAACAGACATAGAATTTATCCTTGTAAAATTATCATTACGCCGTTCATAGCAGGGTTTAAGGGCAAGCATACTAAAACTATCTTCACAAATTTGTGCATTGTTTGTCATATGCTCTATCACGACTTGGTCACGAAATATTGTAGCCTCAAGCCTTGATTTGCACTTCAACTATTACCGGGGAAGGATTATACATCCCACCAGCATAACGCTCGATAAACATATATAAGAGATATTTTATGACACATAAATTTGCATCTATTCTCGCCGTCGCTTCGACCATTTTTTTGCTTCCGTCTACGGCTACGGCGAAAAACTGGTATTTGGGCGGCTCTATCGGCTATAATCAGGCTTCCAACCAAACCAGCACGGGCGAAAACCGGCTTGTAGAAGCAGAATTTGACGCCGGCATTGTCTCGACCAGTGTTCTTGGTGCCAAATTGGACAATAACTTTCGCATTGAAGGTGAATTTGCCTGGCGTCGCAATGACGGCAAAAACTTAAGCTTTAACGGCATTGACCGTAGCATTGCTGCCAAAGGTGCGGAAACTTACGGCCTGCTGTTTAACGTTTTTTATGATTTTGATTTGGGCACTGGCTTTACGCCTTATGTCGGCGGCGGCGTCGGCGTTGATTTTATTACCAACGAATTTTTATACGGCCCCGTTGTTTTTGAAGACAGTGATACTGTTCTCGCATGGCAAGCAATGGCCGGCTTTTCCGTTCCCGTGACCGAAACAATAGACGCTTTTATTGACGCCCGTTATCACACGGCCATCGGCCCAAATTTCACCCGTACATCTCCTGCTGATACGGGTGTATCTCTGGATTCAGAATACGACACTTTCAGCATTTCCGTTGGATGGCGTTTTAACCTTAAATAAAACCTATCTCAGAAAGCTAATTACAAAACCCGTCCCCGGATTTATTCCGGGGACGGGTTTTATGATTTTGGGGCAATGCGCTAAGATTTGCAACATTGCTGGCATGGCACAAAAACGGCTTTCAACCCTTGAAAAATCGCATCTTGCCCATAAATATACACAATCCAATATTATTGGACTGGTAATCCTTGCAAGCCTAGTTTAAACGGCGAAGCAACGAAGAATATATAACAAGAGGCCCCGCGAGCGGACGCGAGCAATTAAAGATGAGCGCATAGCGCGACCGGGAATGTATAAACAAGAGGCGCGGAGCGCGTAGCGCGACCGGGAATGTATAACAAGAGGCGCGGAGCGCGTGAGCGCGACCGGGAATGCAAAATGGCAAATGTACTTTTAATAATTTTATTGGTCATCAGTGTTATTCTGATTGGCCTAATTCTTATTCAGCGCTCTGAAGGCGGGGCTTTGGGTATTGGCGGCGGCGGCGGTGGCGGCGGAGGCGGTTTGATGTCCGGGCGCGGCACGGCCGATTTGGTCACGCGGATGACGGCGATTTTCGGGGCAGCATTTTTGGTTGTTTGTATGTTGATTTCCATCGCTTTTAACATCCAAGATGATGATAGAAGCCTGTTGGATACCAGTTCTGCACAGGAAGAATTGATCGATACGCAAAAAACTGAAAATCTCCCCTTGAATTCAGAGGTAGACTCGGCCAATGATACGACCCCGTTGGCGGAAGATTCTACAATGGAAGAATCAGACGCAGAAGTTCAGGAAAAACCGCAAGACTAACCAGTCTCCCCGGTTTCCCTGTTTTTGGAAAGCGGTTCCCATGGCGGATGATCAGAATATAAAACCACGGTATATTTTTATTACAGGCGGCGTTGTCTCCTCTTTGGGCAAAGGGCTGGCCTCTGCCGCCTTGGGCGCACTGTTACAGGCGCGGGGCTATAAGGTGCGTTTGCGCAAGCTTGACCCTTATCTCAATGTTGATCCCGGCACCATGTCGCCCTATCAGCACGGCGAGGTTTATGTCACGGACGACGGGGCGGAAACCGATCTGGATCTGGGGCATTATGAACGCTTTACCGGCGTTTCGGCCCATCAAAGCGATAATATTACCACCGGGCGGATTTATTCCAACATTATCGAAAAGGAACGCCGCGGCGATTATCTCGGCGCGACGGTACAAGTCATCCCCCATGTCACCAATGAAATTAAAGATTTCGTCCTGTCAGATGCAGGCGATGTCGATTTCGTACTGTGTGAAGTTGGCGGCACGGTTGGCGACATTGAAGGCTTGCCGTTTTTTGAAGCCTTGCGTCAATTGGGCCAGGAACTGGGGCGCGAACAGGTGTTATATATGCATGTCACCTTGCTGCCCCATATCGCCGCCGCCGGTGAGGTTAAAACCAAGCCAACACAACACAGCGTCAAAGAGTTGCGCTCTATCGGTATTCAACCTGATATCTTGCTGTGCCGGGCGGACAGGCCGATCGAAGACAGTAATATCAAGAAAATCGCCCGCTTTTGTAATGTCCGGGAAAGCTCGGTTATTCAGGGCCTGGATGCGCGCTCGATCTATGATGTGCCTTTAGCTTATCACGAAGAGGGCCTGGACGCCGAAGTTCTACGCCATTTTGCTATCAAGCCGGACAAAGATATTGATCTATCGCGCTGGCAGGATATTTCGCAAAACCTGCACAATCCGGACGGGGAAGTGAACATTGCCGTTGTCGGGAAATACACGATTTTGCCGGATGCCTACAAGTCCATCACCGAAGCCTTGGTTCACGGCGGCATTGCCAATAAGGTCAAGGTCAATATTCGCTGGATTGAAAGCGAAAGCTTTGAAAAAGAAGACGGGCCGGACGCGGTTACCGCCCTGCAAGGCATGGACGCCATCTTGGTGCCGGGCGGCTTTGGCGAGCGAGGTTCTGAAGGTAAAATCCTTGCGGCGCAATATGCGCGCGAACGTCAACTGCCCTATTTTGGCATTTGCTTTGGCATGCAGATGGCAGTGGTTGAAGCCGCGCGCAATATGGCGGGGATAAGCGATGCAAAATCCAGCGAATTCGGCCCTGGCGGCACAGCTGTGATTGGATTGATGACGGAGTGGGTCAAGGGCAATGAAAAACAAACCCGCGCTGCCGCTGATGATCTTGGCGGTACAATGCGCCTGGGTGCTTATCCGGCAGTTTTGAGCCGAGACAGCCTTGTGGAAAATCTTTATGGCAGTCAGGAAATATCAGAGCGCCACCGTCACCGTTATGAGGTTAATATTGCCTATAAGGACAAATTAGAGGCGGCCGGGCTTAAATTTTCCGGCATGTCGCCAGATGGTGTCCTGCCTGAAATCGTCGAAATTCCGGGCCATCCCTGGTTTGTTGGTGTGCAATATCACCCCGAGCTTAAATCCCGCCCTTTCGCCCCCCACCCCCTCTTCGCAGGTTTCATCGCCGCTGCCGTGAAACAAAGCCGGCTGGTTTAAGGGGCTGCCTGCGCAATCTTCGCCAGGCTTTGCATATCCAAACTGGCACCGCCAATGAGAGCGCCGCCGACATCCACCAGGGCCAATATGTCTTTGGCGTTATCCGGCTTGACCGAACCGCCGTAAAGAATGCGAATGGTTTGAGCCGTTTTTGCGCCAAACCGCGCGATCAACATTGCCCGAATATGGCCATGCATGGCCGCAATATCGGCCAATGTCGGGACAAGCCCGGTGCCGATGGCCCAAACGGGTTCATAAGCAATGACAATGTTTTTGCCGTCCGCGTCTTGCGGGATTGAGTTTTCAAGCTGCTCACCGACAACTATATTGACATCACCTGCGTCTCGCTGCGTGCGGCTTTCCCCGACGCAAATAATCGGCGACAATCCTGCTTTCATCACCGCGGCCGCCTTTTGCGCAATTAATCCGTCCCCTTCCCCAAACAATGTCCGGCGCTCCGAATGGCCAAGGATAACATAACCAGCCCCACTATCAGCCGCCATGCGTGCACTCATCTCACCCGTAAAAGCGCCTTGGTCTTCCTGATGGCAATTTTGCGCGCCGACGGATATGTCCAGCCCCGCACATGCGGCCACCAAAGGCGGCAGCAGATAATCAGGTGGACATAGCAAAATCTCCACGCCGCTTGACGGCCTCAACACTGCCCGAAGCGCGGCCGGTTTAGCCGCCCAGCTTAAATCCCCGTGCATTTTCCAATTTGCTGCAATTAATGTTTTCATTTTTCTCATAATTAAACCGCTTATGCGCTAAACCCGTCTTGCTTGCCAGACATTCTATAGCTATTGTGCGGCGCCAAAGTATAGGAAAAATTATGTCTGGTTCAATTCTAGGGTCGTTTAAAAACATTCTGATGGCGGTTGTCGTCGGTTTATTGCTGGTTTCTTTGGCCATTTGGGGGGTGTCAGATGCCTTTACGCCCAAAACCAGAGACGCGGCGGCTATGGTTGGCGGCGAGAAAATCTCCTTGCAAGAATTTGATCGCCAGTTCAAACGCAGCCTGCGCGACGAAAATCAGCAATTGGCAGAGCGCATGACAACCCAGCAAGCTTATGAACGCGGGCTACACCAGACGGTTATCAATCAGATGATCACTAATAAATTGATTAAAATCGACGCCAATGATTTGGGCCTTGATGTCAATCAGCGCGACGCTCTTAAATTTGTTGAAGGCTTGGAGCTTTTCAACAATACAATCACCGGAAAATTTGACGAAACGAAACTGGCAAACCAGCTTTACCGCATCGACCGCAACCTATCGCGCAAGCAATTTGAAATGCAGATTTTCGATGCTATTCGCCAAGAGCAAAGCATTTCCAGCATTGTCAGTGGCCTTGTCACCCCGACAACATTTGTCGACCAACAATATAAATTCATGACCGAGCAGCGCACCGTCAAAATGCTTATTTTAGACGCGTCCAGCGTCGTCAAAGCCCCAGACCCCAGCGACGATGAGCTGCGCACCTTCATAACAGAACATCAAAACAGTTATATCGCCCCTGAATACCGCAGAGCCACAGTCATGCGGCTGGAGCTTGCGCCGCTGATCTTGGACATGGAAGCCAGCGTCGAAGAAATCGCCGACCAATATGATTACAAGCTAAAATCGGGCCGGCTCGGAACGGCAGAAACCCGTTCTTTTTCACAAATCCTCGCGACAGATGAAGCCCAGGCTCAAGCGATTAGTGACGCCTTAAACGGCGGCCAGGATGTGACCAGTGTTCTGACCACATTCACCCTAAACGCGCCTATTGATTATACGGACGTCTTGCCGGGCGTCACCAGTGACCCTTTAACCGGAGAGACCGCCTTTACCATGAACCACGGCGAAGCCCGCGTTCTTGAAGGCAGTTTTGGCACCTGGTATAGTGTCTATGTCAGCGCCATAACCCCGGCCCTTATCCCGTCTTTGGAAGAGCAAACGCAAAACATCTCCAATGAGATCAAAGGCGAAAAAGCGAAAAAAATAATTTATGATGCGCAAAATGATATTCAAGAAAGCCTGGATGAAGGCTTGTCGATTGAAGAGGCGGCGAAAGCCCACGGCATTCCTGTTGCCAGTTACGATTTTATCTCACGGCGCGGCGAAAATGAGGAAGGCCGGCTGATGGTCGGACTTGCCGCCGCCCTCGGCATTTCTCAAGACGATGATATTCTCAAAGAGATTTTTACCACCGATATGGGCTTTGAAGGCGATGTTTTTGAAACCAGTGCAAACGGTATTGCCGCCATTCGCGTCGATGCTGTCCAAGACAGCACGCCGCGCCCCTTTGAAGACATAAAGCCGCAAGCTCTTAACGCCTGGCAGGCAGAAAAAACCGATCAGGCTCTGGCCCTCTTGCTTGCCGACACGGCGCAGCGGGCCGAGGCGGGTACGAATTTGGATAGCTTGGCCGCAGAAATTGGCACCGGTGCGATCATCCGCGAAATCTCTATGCTGCGCGCCATACGCAATGACGCCGTCAGCCCGCAATTAGCGGCGCAGCTGTTTGAGGCTGGATCTGGGGAGACGGTTCGCGGACGGGCAGCGGACGGAATAAGCCGTATTGTCGGAAAAATCGTCGAGGTCACACCCAATGAAGAGGCGCTCAGTGGCCCTCTCGCCGATAATCTGAAGCGCCAAGCTGCGCAACAAATGGATAGCGATATCCAAACCGCTTACCGCACCGCTATTTTAGCACAAAATCCGGCGCAAACCATTGGCAGTAATATCAGCCAAATTCTCGGCGTAAACACCCCGTAATGGATTTGGATATCAATCCCGATATTGGGCAATTTGCCAAATCTTATGCAGACAAAAAACCGCAACTCGTCTGGACGCGGTTAATCAATGATATCGATACACCGGTTTCTGCTTTTCTAAAACTGGCGCAAGGAAAACCCTATACTTATTTGTTCGAATCTGTTTCTGGCGGCGAGCAAAGAGGTCGCTATTCCGTTCTCGGCTTCGCTCCTGATCTCATATGGCGTGTGCGCGGCGAGCAGTGCGAAATTTCCCAAGACGGCAGCGATTTTACGCCCGTAAGCGAAAAACCCATCGACAGCCTGCGAGCCATTCTCAAAGCATCCAAACTGGATATACCGGACGAATTACCGCCCATGTCAGCCGGCCTATTTGGCTATTTGGGCTATGACCTCATCCGTCAAATCGAGCATTTACCGACACAAAAACCTGACCCGATAGGCACACCGGACGCCATCATGTTTCGCCCAACTTTGATCGCTATTTTCGATCAAATTTCTCAAGAAATCATTTTGACAACAAGTGTGCGTTTTGATGAAAACCGCACGGCTGATGAAGCGTATATCCTGGCCAGCAAGCGCTTGCTGGCCGCTTGCGATGCACTGGAAACAACCCCGGCCAGCCTGCGCCATAAGGCCGGACATCCAAAAGCCGTCCCTCTTATGCCTGGAAATTCTCTTGAAGGTTTCTCAAAAAAAGTCGAGAAAGCCAGAGATTATATCAAAGCCGGCGATATTTTTCAGGTGGTCATTGGCCAGCGCTTCACCGCCCCTTTGAGCGTATCGCCCTTTGCCCTATACCGGGCTTTGCGGCGGCTCAACCCGTCGCCCTTCCTTTATTATCTCAACTTTGACGACCATGCGGTTGTTGGCTCCAGTCCTGAAATATTGGTCAGGCTCCGCGACAAGAAGGTTACCATCCGTCCCATCGCCGGCACCCGCCCGCGCGGCAAAACGCCAGACGCGGACAAAGCTTTGGAGCGGGAACTTCTGGCAGATCCAAAGGAAAATGCCGAACATCTCATGTTGCTCGATTTGGGCCGCAATGACGTCGGCAGAGTGTGCAAACCCGGCACCATCAAAGTTACCGAACGCGGGATTATTGAGCGCTACAGCCATGTCATGCACATCGTCTCCAATGTCGAGGGCGAGATCAAACCCGGCCTGGACGCCGTGGATGCTTTATTTGCCGGATTTCCAGCCGGAACGGTCAGCGGCGCGCCGAAAGTACGAGCCATGGAAATCATCGACGAGCTGGAAGACGAAAAACGCGGCATTTACGGCGGCGCAGTTGGTTATATCTCAGCCGATGGTGATATGGACACCGCCATCGCCCTGCGCACTGCCGTGGTTAAAGACGGCGTCATGCATGTGCGCGCTGGCGCTGGTATTGTCATGGACAGCAATCCCAAAGCAGAATTCGAGGAAACCAAAGCTAAGGCCCGCGCCCTCTACAGCGCCTGCGCCCACGCACCATATTTCGATCGGAATTGAGAATGCTCCTGATTATCGATAATTATGACAGTTTTACCTATAACCTTGTTCACTATGCCCAAGAACTGGGCGCGAAAACACATGTTATTCGTAATGATGATATGAGCGCCTCTGAAGCATTGGCCCTCAAGCCGCAAGGTATATTGATCTCGCCGGGGCCAAAAACGCCCGAACATGCGGGCATGTGTTTGAAGCTGATAAAAACCGCGCCTGAAGATTTGCCGATTTTTGGGGTTTGTTTAGGGCTGCAAGCTATTGGCGCAGCTTTTGGCGGTGATATTATTGCAGCCAAGTCGATTATGCACGGCAAAACTTCACCGATTAAGCATGACGGGACTGGCATGTTAGCGGGTATTCCCAGCCCCTTCACCGCCACCCGCTATCACAGTCTCGCCCTCGACCCCAGCGCCCTGCCCGCTTGTCTTGAAGTTAACGGCACGTCGGCGGACGGCGAAATTATGAGTATGCGCCATAAAACCCGGCCCCTGCACGGGGTGCAATTTCATCCCGAGTCTATCGCCTCTGAATATGGCCATGACATATTGGCAAATTTCCTCAAATTGGCGAGCATCAAATGAGCTCGGATTTTAAAGCGGTATTTGAGCGCATGATTAGCGGCCATATGGCCGACAAAGATATCGCGACACACCTGCAAAAATTTGAACGCGAAGGCGTGACCCAGAGAGAACTGCGGATTGGCGCCGAAGTTTTGCGGGCGCGCATGACGCAGATTAAAGCGCCGCCGGGGGCTATGGATATTGTCGGGACGGGGGGGGATAATCTTTCCACCTTTAATATTTCAACCGCTTGCTGTTTTGTCGTGGCAGGGGCCGGCATAACCGTTGCCAAACATGGCAATCGGGCCGTGAGCAGCAAATCCGGCGCGTCGGATGTGCTGCGCCAGCTCGGGGTGAAACT